>JALSPJ010000249.1 GCA_026985995.1 Anaerolineales bacterium | reverse complement strand
CATGTAAGTCTCCTGGTCCCAGCCCAAAACGGCCATGGCCGCGCCATAGCGCGTAATTTCCGCGACCCGCCGGCGCAGCTGTTGAAACGCGTCGGAGGGGACTTGGGTGAAGTCGGTCATGAGGGGACCTCCTGAAGGGAAGATTTAGGCGTCGAACAACAAAGATTCCACCAGCCGCGGGCCGGTTTCCCGACCAATCTCGGCGTACAGGGCCAACAAATCTTCATAAGTGCCCTTATTTTTACACACATCTTCACCACATGGCTGGGGGCGGGCCGTTGGCGCGGACAAGGGCTTCCAATCCCCCTCCCCAACCCCTCCCCCTTCGTAAGGGGGGAGGGGCTGAGCGCGGCGCTGGCTCCTCGCGACGGCAAATTCCCCCTCCCCTATGAGGGGAGGGGGTTAGGGGGAGGGGTTTTGACAAGCCGCGCCCGCCCCTTTGAGCCTGGCAAAGGTAGCTGGCTTTCAATGACGCGAAATATACAAAAGTGAGTGATGCGGGAGCGGGTCACCGCGTCCAGGCTCATGGCTTCCTCCAGCGAAAATACTTGCGCAAGAAAATCTCCACCAGCTGGGGGATGAACTTCCCCAGATAAGGGTGCAGGCGGTGCACATGTTTGGTCCGCTCCCGTTCGGGCAGGTCCCGCTCGGACCAATTCAGGTTGAGCGCCGCCAACGGTGTTTCGGGGCCGACTTCTTCGGGGCGGGTCGGGCGGGACGCCGCAGCGGGAACCGCGCGCAAGGGGCCTTCCGGGGTCGCGCGGTCAGCCGAAAGAGGCACGCCTCAACCTCCCTGCGCCACGCGGCGCATTTGCTCAGGGATGAGCACCGCGACGGTGTGCCCCCGTACCGTGGGCTCGGTCGCGCCCTCGGGCATCAGGTCCGTCTCGACGATGACCTTGCGCGCGCCAATTTCCACCGGCCGGGAGTGCAACACCAAAGTGGGACCCAAGGGCGTGGGCTTGAGATAATCCACCTTGAGGGAAGCGGTCACGAAGCGGGGCGCGGGGTCATGTTCCAAATCCACGCCGTGGGCCTCGGCCCAGGCCGCGGCCGCGGTGCCAATGCTGTGGCAGTCGATGAGCGAGGCCAGCAGGCCGCCATACACGAAGCCCGGCACCGCGATGTGATAAGGCCGGGGCTGAATGCGGGCAATGCCGACCTGACCATCCCAAAAAGTTTTGATGTGCAGGCCGTGCTCGTTGTGCCGGCCACAGCCGTAGCAATGGGCAAAGTCGTCAGGATACAGGTCCTGAATGGGCACGACGCGCAGGTCAACGGTCATCTTCCATCACCTCCTTGGGTCGAGAGCCCTGTGCCGGCTGCAGCCGGGCCCGCGCCGCGGCCGCGTGCGCGTCCAGGGCTTCCAAATCGGCCAATTGGGCGGCCACCGGGCTCAATTCCTGGGCCGTAGCCGGGTCCAACGCCACCACCCCCATCCATTTGACGAAATCGAGCACCGAAAGGCTCGAGGCATACCGGGCCGAACCGTCGGTGGGCAGCACATGGTTGGTGCCGGCCACATAATCGCCCAGCACTTCATACGAATGCTCGCCTAAGAAGACGCACCCCGCGTGCTGCACCTGAGGCAGCCAGCGCCAGGGGTCGGCCACGGCCAGGGCCAGGTGCTCAGGCGCGTAGGCATTGGCCAGCTCGATGGCCTGGGCCACGCTCTCGGTGTGCACCGCGGCGCTGCGATGGCCCAACGCAGCGCGGATGATGTCGCCGCGGGCCCGTTGGGGAACCTGACGCTGCAGCTCGGCCTCTACCGCATCGAGCAGCGCGGCCGAGGGCGTGAGCAGCAGCGCGGCGGCCAGGGGGTCGTGCTCGGCCTGGGCCAGCAGGTCCGCGGCCACCCAGGCGGGGTTGGCCGTGCCGTCGGCCACGATGAGGGTCTCGGTGGGCCCGGCCAGGCCATCGATGCCCACCACGCCATACACCTGCTTCTTGGCCAGGGTGACGAACAAATTGCCGGGGCCCACGATTTTGTCGACCTGGGGCACGCTTTCGGTGCCGTAGGCCAGCGCGGCGATGGCCTGCGCGCCGCCCAGCAGGTAAACCGCGTCCACGGCGGCGATGTGCGCGGCGGCCAACAGCGCGGGATGCGCGGGCCAGGTTTCGCCATAGGCCTGCACCACCCGGGGCGGCGTGGTCACCACCACCTGCCGCACCCCCGCCACCCGGGCCGGAATGACGGCCATGAGCACCGTAGAAGGCAGCGGCGCAGAGCCGCCGGGCGCGTACACCCCCACCCGCTCGATGGGCCGGGCCAGCAGGCCCAGGGTGCCGCCCAGGTCCTGCGTGAGCCACGAGGTGATGGGCTGGCGCTGGTGGAAAGCCCGAATGCGGGCCGCGGCCTGTTCCAAAGCCGCCCGCTCAGGCTCGGGCAGCGCGGCATACGCGGCCTGAATTTGCGCGTCGGGCACCCGGAACTGGGCCAACCGCACCCCATCCAGGCGCTCGGTCCAGGCGTGAAGCGCGGCGTCGCCGTCGCGGCGCACATCCGCGAGAATGCGGGCCACAGCCTTGTCCGGCGTGAGGGGTTCCCCAAACATTTGGGCCAGGGCCGCCAACAGGCTTTCGGGCACCGGGCGCTCGTGAATGGGCACCCGCCGCAATACGGTGTCACGGGCTTCCGCGGGGGTGTAACGGCGTAACAACATGGCGGGCTCCTGTTCGTAAGATGGGCATCCCATAAGCCCCTGGTGGGCTTCCATTGTACCGCATAACCGCGCGGGGGTGGTACAATGGGCGCGCAAAAAGCCGCCGGTCGCGCCTTAAGCGGCCGCGAACCACCGCAGCGGAGGCCTGTTATGTACCGCTACAGCCCCAAAGGCGTCAAAGTCGACTATCCCCGGCAAGTGCTCGTCATCGATTGGACCGACGGCCATCACAGCGAATATCCCTTCCGCTATTTGCGGGAACAATGCCCCTGCGCCGCGTGTGTCAAGGACCGCAGCGAAAACCGGCCCAAAATCCTGCTCGATGTGGCCTTTCGCTTAGACGGCATCGCGCCGGTGGGCAATTACGCGCTCAACCTCATTTGGGGCGACGGCCACGCGCACGGCATTTACAACTGGGACTACCTGCGGGAAATTTGCCCCTGCCCCGCATGCACCGCGGCCCGGGAGCAGGCCGCGGCCCAAACCCAGGAGGAAGCATGAGCGTCGGTTCCCCCTTGCCCGAGCTCACCCCAGAGGAGCTGCGGCGCTATTCGCGGCACTTGCTGTTGCCTCAGGTGGGCCTGGAAGGCCAGCGCAAGCTCAAAGCCGCGGCCGTGCTCGTCGTGGGCCTGGGCGGTCTGGGTTCGCCCATTGCCATGTACCTGGCCGCCGCGGGCGTGGGCCGTTTGGGCCTGGTGGACCCCGATGTGGTGGACGAGAGCAACCTGCAGCGCCAAATTGTTCACGGCCAAAGCACCGTGGGCCGCCCCAAGGTGGAATCGGCCCGGGAACGGCTGCTGGACCTGAACCCCCACATTCGGGTGGACACCTACCCCGTGCGCCTCACCCGCGACAATGCCATGGACATTCTCAAGCCCTACGACATCGTGGTCGATGGCACCGACAATTTCGCCACCCGCTACCTGCTCAACGACGCGTGCGTGTTCCTGGGCAAGCCCTTCGTCTACGGCTCCATCTATCGCTTCGACGGCCAGGTGAGCGTGTTCGACGCCCAACGGGGGCCGTGCTACCGCTGCCTGTTCCCCGAGCCGCCCCCGCCCCACCTGGTGCCCACCTGCGGCATGGGCGGCGTGTTCGGCGTGCTGCCCGGCGTGGTGGGCACCATCCAGGCCACCGAGGTGCTCAAACTCATCCTGGGCATTGGGGAACCCCTCATCGGCCGCTTGCTGCTCTACGACGCCTTAGACATGACCTTCGACACCGTGCGGGTTCCCAAAAACCCCAAGTGCCCGGTGTGCGGCGAGCACCCCACCATTACTGAGCTCATCGACTACGACGAGTTTTGCGGCTTGCCCCCGGCCGAAGCCCCACCCACCGACGAGCTGGAAATGACCCCCCGGGAACTGGCCCGGCGCATCGCCGCGGGCGAGCCCCTGCGGGTCATCGATGTGCGGGAACCCCACGAGCTGGAAATCTCCCGCCTGCCCTTTGCCGAAAACATCCCCTTGGAGCGGCTGTGGCAGCAGATGGAGACCATGGACCGGGATACGCCCATCGTGTTCGTCTGCCGCACGGGGGAACGCTCGCGGCTGGCTGCGGAGGAGTTTCGCCGGGCTGGCTTTCGGGCCTGGAACCTGCGCGGGGGCATCAACGCCTGGGCCCGGGAAATCGACCCGCAGATGGTGGAGTATTGAAGCGCGGGCGGTTTACCCGGCCTGGGCCGGCGACGCGCGCCGCGCGGCACGCCACCGCAGCCACCCCCAGCGCCCAACGCGAGCGGCCAGCAGCGCGGCGATGACGATGCCGTAGCGCCACACGCGGCCCACATCCCCCTGCAGGGCGAAGGCGTTGCCCTTGGCCGCCAGGGCCTGGTGCCACCACGCCACACCCGCGGCCACATAGACGGCCCGGTGAAGGGCCTTCCAGCGCCGCGCGCCCAAGCGCCGCGCCACGCGGCGGGGCGAAGTGGCCGCCAGCGCGGCCAGGATGAGCCACGCAGCCGCACCCAACCAAATGTAGGGCTTCTGCCGCAACACCTCGTCCCACAGCCAATCCCAGCGCCAGCCGTAATCCACGCCGACGAACAGGTACACATGCAGCACCGCGTAGGCGAAGGCATACAGGCCCCAGGTGCGCCGCCAGGGCTTGAGCCACCGCAGGGGCCGCCACCACGCAAGGGGCGTGGCGCTCAGGCTGAAGGCCAGCATGGTCAGCGCGGCCCGACCCGTGCGCTGGGTCCAATCCTGAATGGGATTGGGGCTCAGCCGCCCCAGCCAGGCATCCAGCAGCAGCGCGGCCAACGGCCACCAGGCCACGCCGTGCCGCAGCAGGGTCAACGCCCAGGCCCGCATCAGTAATGCTTCTCCAGGTCCATCCCCGCGTACAGGGCCGCGACCTGTTCCTCATAGCCGTTGAACATCAGCGTGGGCCGGCGGCCCGGTTCCCCCAAGCGCCGCTCGGTGGCCTGGGACCAACGAGGATGGTCCACTTGCGGATTGACATTGGCGTAAAAGCCATACTCGTTGGGTGCGACGGTGTTCCACAGGGTGGCCGGTTGCTCGGCCACCAGCTCGATGCGCACCACGGCCTTGATGCTCTTGAAGCCGTACTTCCAGGGCACCACCAGGCGCAAGGGCGCGCCGTTTTGCACCGGCAGCGGCTTGCCATACAGGCCTGTGGCCATGAAGGTCAAGTCGTGCATGGCCTCATCGAGGCGCAGCCCTTCGGTGTAGGGCCAGGGGAAGGTTTGGTAATTGCGCTGGCCGGGCATGTGTTCGGGGTCGTAGACGGCCACAAAGCGCACGAAACGGGCCTCGGCCTTGGGCTGGGCGGCCTTGAGCAGCGTGGCCAGGGGCACCCCCTGCCAGGGGATGACCGCGGACCAGCCCTCGACGCAGCGCAGACGGTAAATGCGCTCCTCCTGGGGGAAGCGCTTGAGCAGGTCCTCCAGGCCTAAGGTCAGGGGCTCGTGCACCAGGCCGGTGATTTCGATGGTCCACGGGTCCGTGGGGAACCCCTGGGCCCGGTCGGCCACCGCGCGCTTGTCGGTGCTGAATTCGTAGTAGTTGTTGTACGAAGTGACGATGTCATACGGCGTGGCCGGGTCGCCCAGCTCGTCATGGGGAACCGGCTCCGCGGGGGCCGTGGACGCGGGCTTGAGGGCCCGGGGCGCGCACGCGGCCAGGGCCGCGGTGCCCACGGCAAGGCCCACGGCTTTGAGCCAATCGCGCCGCGACAGATACACATGCTCGGGCGTGATTTCCGAGGGCGGGGGCTGGGGATAGCGGAAGCGGGACATGGGAGGCTCCTGAAGATGGAAGTTGGTAGTTGGTAGTTGGTAGTTGGTAGTTGGTAGTTGGTAGTTGGTTGGCTATACGCATTGCGGCCGGTTCGCGAAGTCAAGCGGGTTTACGCCACCCCTGTCGCCGGTGGGTGGCAAGTGTATCACAACCCCCAGGCCCGTGGTATGATTGGCCCCGGTTTCCCATCAATTTCTCACATTTTTCGCACATCCGCCGGAGGCTGCCCATGAGCCTGAACGCCCGCGCCCATTTGCTCGATTTGCCCCCCTATGAGCCCGTAGAGCCCTACGATGTGGTGGCCGCGCGCAGCGGCTGGCCCCCCCAGCGGCTGTTGAAGCTCGACGCCAACGAAAACCCCTACGGCCCTTTGCCCCAGGTGCGGGCCGCGCTGGCCGAGTTGGCCTTCCCCCACATTTACCCCGACCCCGAAAGCCGGGCCCTGCGCCAGGCCCTGGCCGAGTTCACCCAGGTGCCGGCCGAGTATCTGCTGGCCGGCGCGGGCGCCGACGAACTCATCGACCTGCTGCTGCGGGCCATCCTCGACCCCGGCGACGCGGTGGTCATCTGCCCGCCCACCTTCGGCATGTACGCCTTCGACGCCCGCATCAACGCCGCGCGGGTCATCGCCGTGGCCCGACGGCCCGACTTCGGCCTGGATGTGGAGGCCATCGCCACGGCGGTGGAAAGCAGCCAGGCCAAGGCGCTGCTGCTGGCCACGCCCAACAACCCCGACGGCTCCCTGCCCAGCCGAGCCGTGCTCGAAGCCCTGCTGGCGCTGCCCACCCTGGTGGTCCTGGACGAGGCGTACATCGAATTCGTCGACGACGGCGGGCCGTGGGGCGCGCGGCGTTCCTTCATCCGCC
>JALSPJ010000248.1 GCA_026985995.1 Anaerolineales bacterium | reverse complement strand
CGGTCATTGGCACCAGCAGCCAGCGCCGCGCCGCGCAGGTACGCCTGCTGCGCCCCGATGCCCGCATCGTGCCCCTGCGCGGCAATGTGGACACCCGGGTGCGTAAGGTCCTGGACCCCAACGGGCCTTACGACGGGGCCGTGTTGGCCCTGGCCGGGCTGCGCCGCTTAGGCCTGGAGGCGGCCATTACCCAGGTGCTGCCCCTGGAGACCTGGCTGCCCGCGGCGGGCCAGGGCGCGATTGCCGTGCAGGCCCGGGCCGACGACCCCGCGGTGCTGCGCTACCTGGAACCCCTGAACCACCCCGCCACCCGCATCGCGGTGGAAGCCGAGCGCGCCTTTCTGGCCGGTTTGGGCGGCGGCTGTGCGCTGCCCGTGGCGGCCTGGGGCCGGGTGCAGGGGGGAACCGTGCATTTGACCGGGCTGTTCGTCCAGGGCGATGCCCCGCGGCGGGCCGAGGGTCAGGCGCTGGCCACGGTGGAAGCCGCCCGGGCCCTGGGCTTCGACTTAGCCGCGCAGGTGCGCGCGGCCGCGCCCCTCCTGGGGGAACCGGCGTCGGGCCCGCGAGTGTTGGTGCTGCGGGCCGCGGAGCAGGCCCCGGCCATGGCCGCCGCGCTGCGCGCGGCCGGGTTCCGGCCCGTGTTCTACCCCGTGCTGCGCATCGAGCCCGCGGCCACGCCGGAGCTGACAGCCGCGCTGCAACGCCTGGCCGAGGGCCATTACCACATCCTGGTGCTCACCTCGGTCAACGGCGTAACCGCGGTGCGGAGGCTCATGGACGCCCACGGCTGGCAGGTGCCACCCCAAGTGCGCATCGCGGTCATCGGCCCGGCCACCGCGGCCGCGGTGCGGGCCTGGGGCTACGCGCCGGCGGTGGCCCCGCGCGAATTCGTGGCCGAAGCCTTGGCCGACGCGTTGGGTGCGGTGCATGGTCAGCGCATCCTGCTGGCCCGGGCGGACCGGGCCCGGCCCACCCTGCGCCATTTGCTGCGCCAGCGCGGCGCGCAGGTGGACGAGGTCGTGGCCTACCACACTCGCCTGGTGCAGCCCGAGGCCCCGCCGCCCGACGCCGAGGTGCTGGCCTTCACCAGCCCCTCCACGGTGGAAGGGTTGCGCGCGGCCCATGCCCACTGGCAGCGGCCCTGGCCCCCGACGGCCACCATTGCCTGCATCGGGCCCATCACCGCGCGCGCGGCCCAGGCCGCGGGCCTGCCCGTGCACCGCGTGGCCGAGGCTTACACCATCCCCGGCCTGGTAGCAGCGTTGAGCAAAAAACCGCGGATACACGCGGATGAACACGGATAAACAAACTTGGGCAAACACGAAGGGCAAATTCGCGGCTCAGCGCGCGTTCCCCTTCCTACTCAAGTAGAAGTAGAGGATTGAGACAAGCCATGCTTACGACGATTGCTCCATACACGCCTGATAAATTTGGGGCGTGGACCAAAATTCAACAACAATCCAACTTCCTTATCCGTCGCGCGCAGGTAATTCAACAACTGGGCCTCG
>JALSPJ010000247.1 GCA_026985995.1 Anaerolineales bacterium | reverse complement strand
GGCCCCGGGTGCGGTGGAACCATTCCAGCATCTCTTCCACCATGCGCTTGGTTTGGCCATACACATTGCCGGGGCCGATGGGCGCGTCCTCGTCCAGGGGCTCGTCGCGCGAGGCATACACCGCGGCGGTGGAAGAAAAGACGAAGCGCGTCACGCCGGCATCGAGCGCGGCCTCGATGAGGCGCAGGGAGTTGACCACATTGTTGCGGAAATACTTGCCCGGCTGCTGCATACTTTCCCCGGCCTGGATGAAGGCCGCGAAGTGCATGACCGCGTCGTAGGGCTTGGCCCGCAGCGCGGCCCGCAGCGTGGCTTCGTCGGCCAGGTCGGCGTGGATGAATGTAGCCTGGGCCGGAACCGCAGCCCGGTGCCCGGTGACCAGGGAGTCGTAGACCGTGACCGCGTGGCCGGCCTCCAGCAGCCGTTGCGCGGCAATGGAACCGATGTAGCCCGCGCCGCCGGTGACGAAGATGTTCATGCACCCTCCGGCTGGCCAATGCGGTTGGTGAGGGAACCGACGCCGGCGATGGTGAGGGTGATTTCGTCGCCGGGCCGCAGCCAATGGCCGGTTTCCATGCCGCTGCAGCCGGGCAGGGTGCCCGTGGCCATGAGCTCGCCGGGCAGTACGGTTTCGCCCAGCGAGGCGTAGGCCACCATGTCGCCCAGGCTGTGCTGCATCCCGGCCGACGAGCCCCGGCCCCACACCTGGCCGTTGACCCGCACCTCGGCCTGCAGGCTTTCCACCCGGGGCAACACCTCGTCCGCGGTCACCACCACCGCGCTCATGGCGTTGGCGAAGTTCTTGGCCTTCACCGGGCCAAAGCCGCTGGTCATTTCCGGATACTGCACATCCCGGGCGCTGAAGTCGTTGACCACCACGAAGCCGCCGATGGCCCGCTCGGCCTCCGCGGGGGTGGCGTTGCGCAGCGGCTGGGCGATGACCACGCCCAGTTCCAGCTCATAATCCAACGCCCGGGTATACGCCGGCCAGGGGATTTCGTCGCCTTCGGTGAAGAAGTTGATGTGGCTGCCCATGTAATAGATGGGTTTTTGATACCAGATGGGCTTGGGCCGCAGGGCTTTGGGCGGTTTGCCGAAGATGGCCTCGTAGAGGCGAATGAAGCGCATTTTTTGCGGCATGAAGCGGGCCACCAGACCCTTGGCCGCGTCGACGAAGTGCTGCTCATAGAGCATGAAGTCGCGAAACGACAGGGGCTGGAAGGGCATGAGGGGCGTCGGCTCGAAGGTGTCTTGCAAGTCGAGCCCTGCGGCGCGCGCTTTTTCCACCAAACGCCGGGCTTCGTCTTGGGCCGCGGGGCCGGCCTGCAAAAAGCCGATGAGGTCGTGAGCCGTAGTGTGCAGGGTGGGGAAGGGCTCTGCGGGGCCCAGGCGGGCCAGCGCGGCGCGCAGCGGGACCCATCGGCCATTGGCGGGGTCCTCCACTGCAACGGAAAAGCCTTCCAGGGGCGGTTTGAGGCGAACGCGTTTCAAGCGCATGGGGTCTGCACCTCCACGGATTGGGAACCGGCGGGCTGGCCCGGCCTTAATGCGTATAGCCAACCAAAATCTCCTTCCGCTAACCTCCAACTTCCAACCTCTAACTTCCAACCACCAAGTATATCACGCCCCTTCCAGAGCGTGGTAAACTAAGAACAACCGCCCTTTCGGCCCTGTTCCGACACCCTGGGAGGCGTCTATGGCCGACACGGTTCGTTTGACCATCGACGGGCAAGAAGTGACTGTGCCCGCGGGCAGCACTTTGCTGCAGGCTGCCCAGGCCGCCGGCCGCGAGGTGCCCACTTTGTGCTACCACGAGGCCCTCACCCCGCCGGGCCTGTGCCGCCTGTGCGTGGTGGAAGTGGACGGCGCGCGCACCCTGCAGGCCGCCTGCGTCACCGAGGCCCGGGATGGCGCGGTGGTACACACCCGCAGCCCCCGGGTTGAGCGCGCCCGCCGCACCACCCTGGCCATGCTGGCTTCGGCCACGAACCTGGACGAAGCCCCCCAATTGCAGGCCTATTTGCAAGACTACGCCGCGGACCCCGCGGCCTTTGGCCCGGTGGCCCGCCGCGAATATCCCCTCATCGACGACAACCCCATGTATGTGCGCGACTACAGCCAGTGCGTGCTGTGCTGGCGTTGCGTGCAGGCCTGCGCCACCGACGCGCAGTATGTCTTCGCCCTCACCTTCGCCGGCCGCGGGTTCCACACCCGCATCA
This sequence comes from Anaerolineales bacterium, assembly GCA_026985995.1. Classification (GTDB taxonomy): domain Bacteria; phylum Chloroflexota; class Anaerolineae; order Anaerolineales; family DRMV01; genus JAADEN01. The sequence goes on along the minus strand of JALSPJ010000247.1, from coordinate 4,823 downwards.
GCACGGCCTACGGCGTCTCCATGCCCGAAAGCCCGTGCGTGTTTTGCGGCCAGTGCGTGGCCGTGTGTCCCACAGGCGCGCTCAAGCCCCGCCGCACTTTCTTGCTCGAGCAGGGCTACACCCCCGAGCAGCTGGCCCATTACGCGGCAGTGGACCACGACGCGGTGCACCCCCCGGCCACGCATTACGCCGGGCAAGTCTGAGTTCGCCTTTTGGGAGGAACTGTGATGCCCCCTCGCTGGTGGTTGCTCGTTGGCGATTGGGTCGTCTTGGCCCTGGTGATGGTCGCCGGGTTCGCCTTTCACGGCACTTTGGAGGCCTCTGCATTGGGCCGGCTCGTGGGGGGGATTGTGGTGCTGGCCCTGGCCTGGACCCTGGCCGCGGTCCCCACCGCCGCGGTGGACCCCGAGCGGGGCGCTTCCCCGCGGGGGTGGTGGCGTTGGCTGTGGGCCACGGTGCTGGCCATGCCTTTGGGGCTGCTGCTGTACGAAGCCCTGCGCGGCCAGCGCGTGCTGCTGCTGAGCTTTGTGGCCGTGATGGCTGGGCTTTCCTTTCTGGCCATTGCCGCGTGGCGCCTGCTCTATTGGTGGGCCTATGGCCGTCGCGCCTGACCTGTGATGCACGACCCCACATGGGTGGAAGCCGCTCGTCGTGGCGACCTGGACGCCTTCAACCGCCTGGTGCTGGCTTATCAGGACCAGGCCTATCGGGTCGCGTATCGCCTTTTGGGCGACCCCGACGCGGCCGCGGATGCCACGCAAGAGGCCTTCCTCAAGGCATACCGCGGCCTGCGCACTTTTCGGGCCGGTAATTTCCGCGCCTGGCTGCTGCGCATTGTGACCAATACATGCTACGATGCCTTGCGCCGCCAGCGCCGGCGGCCGTCCGTTTCCCTCGATGCTTCGCTGGAGGAAGGCGGCCCCGGCGAGGCCGCGGCGTGGCTGCGGGACCCCAACCCCGCGGCCAACCCCGAAACTTATGCCGAAAACCGAGCCCTGGCCGCGGCCCTGGAAGCCTGCCTGCAGGGCCTGCCCCCCGACTTTCGGGCCGTGGCCGTGCTGGTGGATGTGGAAGGGCTGGACTATCCCACCGCGGCCCAGGTGCTGGCCGTTCCCGTGGGCACGGTGAAAAGCCGCCTGGCCCGGGCCCGGGCCCGTTTGCGCGATTGCCTGCGGGCTGCCGGGTGGGAACCCTCATCCCCTGGGGAGCGTTGAAAGGTTGAGATGAAGCACGCGCACCGCCCCCTTTCTCCCGCCGCGTGGGAGCAACTTTCGGCCTATGTCGATGGCGCGTTGCCGCCCGAGGAGCAACGGGCCGTGGAAGCGCGCCTGGCCTCGGACCCCGCGTGGCAGGCCGCCTGGGCCGAGTTGCGCGCGCTCAAAACCGGCCTGGCCCACCTGCCCCCGCCTCGCCGTCCCCGGGATTTCACCCTCGCCCCTGAGGAGGTGCGCCCGCGGGTGCGCGGCTGGCGTTGGCCCTGGGCCTGGGCCGGTTTGGCCGCGGCCGCGGTGGGGTTGCTGGCCTGGTTGGTGGTGGGGGCCGGGCTGGGGGTGTTGGGGGAACCGGCCCGCAAGGCCGCTGCACCGCCCCCGACGGCTCTGGCCGTGCCGCAAGCCGCGCCGGCCGCGCGGCCACCCCAGGCCGAAGCCTTAGAGGCCGCGGCGCTGCCTGCGGAAGATGGCCGCGCGGCCGCGTCTTCCCCGACTGCGCGGCCCCCGGTCGGGCCCACGCCCCCGGAGGCCCGCGACGCGCGGCCGGTCCCCGCGGAGCCTTTCCCCAAAACCCGGCTGCTTTGGCTCGCGGCAGCCGCGGGGGGTTTAGCCCTGCTGTGGTGGCTGCAGCGACGCCGCGGGCGCGGGGGTTGAGGCTTCGGCCTGCCGCATGGCCCGGAACGCGGCAATGGCCACTTCAATCATGTCGTCGCTGGGCGGGCGGGTGGTGAGCTTTTGCAGCCTGAGGTTGGGCCAGATGAGGGCCCGCACCAGGGGGTTGTGCCGATAGCGGGCGGTGAAGCGCAGGTATTCGTAAGCCACGCCCGTGAGCACGGGCAACAGGGCCAGGCGGGTGAGCAGGCGCATGCCCAACGACATGGGCCCCAGCAGCGCGAACACCACCACCGACAGCAGCACCAGAATGAGCAGGAACGCGGTACCGCAGCGGGGGTGTTCCTCGGGGAAGGGGCGCACGCCTTCGACGGTGAGGGGCGCGGCGTGCTCGAACGCGTGGATGGTCTTGTGCTCCGCGCCGTGGTAGCCATACAGGCGGCGCACATCGGGCAGCAGGCCAATCGCGGCGATGTAACCTACCAGCAGGGCCAGCCGCAACAGCCCTTCGGCCAGGTTCCCGGCCAGGGCGGACCACCCCAGCCAGTGCTCTAAGGCCTGCCCCCCGGCCGCGGGCAGCCAGAAGAAAAGGCCCACGGCCACGGCTAAGGTGACGGCCATCTGGCCGTACAGGGCCGGGCCTTCCAGGGGCGCTTCGCCTTCGCCTTCCAGCTGCACATTGGCCGACCAGGTGAGGGCTTGCATGCCCAGCACCAGGGCATCCCACAGGCCGATGACGCCCCGCACGAAGGGGATGCGGGCGATGGGGCTGCGGTAGATGGCGGCCAGCCGGCCCGTGCGCACGCGAATGCGGCCATCGGGCGCTCGCACCGCGACCGCGTAGGCCCGCCGGCCGCGCATCATGACGCCTTCGATGACGGCTTGCCCGCCGTAGGCCGGCAGCTCCCGGCCCGCGGAAGTGGAGGCCCCCGGCGCTGGCCCCCGACTTGGGGATGGCGTTTGCGTTGAAGGCACAGTCAACCTCGCTGGCAGGGCGGGCTTATAAGTTGTAGAAGAAGTGCACCAGGGCCCGAATGCCTTTCAGCCAGGTGGGCAGGTGCTGGTTTTCGTTGGGCCCGTGCGCGTTGGCCCCGGGCAGGGCAAAGCCGGTGAGCACCGAGGGCACGCCGATGCGTTGCAATTCGGCCACGATGGGAATGGTGCCGCCGCCCCGCACATAGAGGGGCTCCCGCTGCCACACGGCTTGCAGGGCCTGGGCCAGGGCCTGCACCTGGGGGGCGTGAATGTCCACATAGGCCGGGGGCGCGCCGACCATCTCGATGAGCTCCCAGCGCACCGTGGGGGGCGCGTGCTGTTCCAGATAGCGGCGCAAGGACTGGGCCGCGGTTTCGGGGGTTTGGTCCGCCACCAGGCGCATGGAAAGTTTGGCCATGGCCCGCGCGGGGATGATGGTCTTGGAGCCTTCGCCGGTGAAGCCCGACAGCAAGCCGTTGACTTCCAGGGTGGGCCGGGCGGTGGTGCGCTCGTAAACGCTGTATTCGGGCTCGCCCCACAGGGCGGGCGCACCGGCCTGGGCCAGGAAGGCCTCTTCGTCGAAGGGCACCTGGGCCAGGGCCCGGCGTTCTTCCTCGCTCAGCGGGCGCACGGGGTCGTAGAAGCCGGGCAGGGTGACGCGGCCGTTCTGGTCGTGCATACCGGCGATGAGTTCGGCCAGGGCCTGGGCCGGGTTGTGGATGGCGCCGCCGTAGAGGCCCGAATGCACATCGTGCGCGGGGCCATAGACCCGCAGCTCGAAGTAGGCCAGCCCACGCAGCGCGTAAGTGATGCTGGGCAGGTCCCGGTCGTGCATACCCGCGTCGGGGTTGAGGCAAAACGCGGCCTGGAAGGCCTCGCGGTGGGCTTCCAACACCCGGGCCACGCCGGGCGAACCGATTTCTTCTTCGCCCTCGAAGAGGAATTTGAAGTGCACGGGCTGCCCGGCCGCGCGCACGGCTTCCACCGCGGCCAGCGCGGCCATGAGCTGGCCTTTCATGTCGGCCACGCCCCGGGCGTAGAGCATGTCGCCCTCCCGGGTGAGCTGGAAGGGCGGCGTCTTCCACGGCGCCAAGGGCTCCGCGGGCTGCACATCGTAGTGGCCGTAGACCAGCACCGTGGGCGCGTCGTCGCGCTCGGCCCGCAGCTCGCCGTAGACCAGGGGATGCACGCCTTCGTCGAAGAGCGCAACCTGGGTCGCGCCCAAGCCGTGCAGCCGGTCGGCCAGCCACTCGGCCGCGCGGCGCACATCGTCTTTGTGCTCAGGGTCCGTAGAGATGGAAGGGATGGCGATGAGCTCGGCCAGGGCCTGCAGAAAATCTTCCTCGTGCTGCTGCACATAGGCCAGGGCTTGTTGGCGCGGGTCCTTCATGGGCTTGCCTCCTGCAGGGGATGCCTTCATTGTACCGCGTTCTGGGGCTTGGTCGGCGCACCTCGGGCCGGTGTTTCGCGCTTGGCTTGCCGCGGCGCCGGGGGCGGAACCCACCGGCCAGTCGCGGTTGGGCCTGCGAAACGCCAACGCCCCGGGAAGCCCCGGGGCGCGGTTGCCAATCGTCGGGTGCGGCCTCAGGCCGCGGGGTTGGGCTTGTGGCAGAACCACCAGTCGAAGCACTCGAACTCGTCGCTCTTGAGTCGGGCCTCGGCCTCTTCCACCGTGGTGGCCGGGGGCACGATGACCCGGTCGCCGATGAGCGCGTTGTTGGGCCAATCGGCCGGCGTGGCCACTTTGTATTGGTCCGACACCTGCAGCGCGCGCACCGCGCGCAGAATCTCCTGCATGTTGCGGCCGATTTCCTGCGGGTAGTACAAAATCAGCCGCACGATGCCCTTGTCGTCGACCACGAACACCGCGCGCACAGTATTGGTACCCTTGCCCGGATGCAACATGCCCAGCTTGTGGGCGATTTCGTCGTTGGCCGCAATGATGGGGAACTCGATTTCCTGGCCCAGATGCTCCTTAATCCATTGGGTCCACTTGATATGCGAGAACACCTGGTCCACCGACAG
>JALSPJ010000246.1 GCA_026985995.1 Anaerolineales bacterium | reverse complement strand
TACCCAATAATACAGTCCTTGATAGAGCGCGCCATTGGCCCGGGCGTCGTCGATGATTTTGCCCCAGGTGGGCAGCACCGGGTCGCCCAGGCCCAGCACGGCCAGCGACGCCTCGAGGAACACGAAAGAGGGGATGAGGGTCACCAGCGAAGGGATGATGGTGGGGATGATGCGGGGCACCATGTAGAAGAAGATGATGCGCCAATCACTGGCCCCGTAGGCCCGGGCGGCTTCGATGTAAGGCTGGGCTTTGACCTGCAGGAAGATGGCCCGGTTGGTCTTGATGCCGGCGCCGAAGATGGACAGGGCGATGATGATGCCCAGCATGGCCCACAGGCTGCGGGTGTAGAACACGCCCACCATGATGAGGATGGGCAGCACCGGCAGCACCAGGTTGACCTCGGTGATACGCTGGATGAGGGCGTCGACCCAACCGCCGTACCACACGCCCACCGCGGAGATGAGCATGGTGAGCACCGTGGTGCCCACCGCGGCCAGCAGGCCGAAGGAAAGGGCCACGGGCGTGCCCCACAGCAAGGCGATGCTCAAATCGCGGCGCAGGTGGTCGGTTCCCGCCCAACCGTAAACCGTGCCGTAGACCACCATTTTGCTCTCCAAAGCGGCCTCGGGCTCGAAGAGGGTGCCCTCGATGCGCACCTGATAAGTGCCCTTCATGGGCACGGGGGCGTCCGCGTGGGGGTCCTCGGCAAACAGGCCCACGATGGGGTTCACATTTTCGGGCAGGCGCAGCTTACGGGCCAGTTTTTCGTCTTGCGACACCCGATAGACCCGCTTCCCGCCATCGATGGCCATATCGGCCAGGCGGATTTCGGTGCCATCGGGCTTGACCCACACCAGGGAGGTATAGGGCGCCTTGTCCTGGAAGGTGGCCAGCAGGGTAATCGACACTTCCTGGGGAAAATCGTCGTAATTGAAGTCGAAAGTATAGGTGAGGTCGTCGGTCCAGAGGTCGTCGCTGACCTGGGCCTTTTTGCGCTCGATGTCGGGGTCCTGGGAGGTTTGTTTGATGGTCAGCGGCCGCTTTTTGCTGGAGAAGTAGTTATACCAGGTAGGCGCGGCCAGTTTGGGCACATCGCCCCAAATTTCCTCCCCTCCGCGCCACAGGCGAATGGCCTCTTCGTAGGGGATGGTAACGACGGTGTAGATGGAGACCGCGACCAGCAAAAAGATGACCACCAGGCCCGCCAGGGCGGATGGGTAGCGCAATATCTCTTTCAAAGCGCCCCGTAACATGGGTCCCTTTCCTCCTTGCGCGGGATGGCCGTTAGGCTTGCCGACCGCCGCCCACGGTCACCCGCGGGTCCACGATCGCGTAGATGATATCCAACAGGAACACGGTGACGGCCAGCAAATAGGCAAAAATCACCGTGGAGCCCACGATGACAGGGGTGTCGAACAGCTGCACCGCGTGGAACAACACGCGGCCCAGGCCGGGCCAGTTGAAAATGGTTTCGAAGATGGGCGCGCCCAACCACACCCCAATGACGCTGAGGGCGAAGCTGGTGATGATGGTGGGCAGGGTGGGGCGTAAAATGTAACGCCGTTCGATGGCCCGCGGGTGTACGCCTTTGGCCCGGGCCATTTCCACATAATCTTCACTGGAGAAAATCAAGAAGAAAGTGCGCCAGCCGTAGACGCTGATGAAAATGGAGCTCAGCGTCAGGGCCATGACGGGCAAAATCATATGATAGGCCACATCCAGCGCGTACTGCACCGGATTTTCCGGCGGCGGCACCGACACCATGCCGCCGAAGGGCAAAATTTTCAGCCACGCGGCAAAGATGATAATCAGGAAAATGCCGTAGAACCAGCCCGGTGCGGACGACAGGGGCGAAAGGGCCACGAAAAGTCGGTCCAGCCAGCTGCCGTAATGCCGGGAGAGGTACAGAGCGACGAACAACGCCAGGGCAAAGAGCACGATTTGCGAAGTGCCGAACAGGACCAGGGTCGCCGGCAAACGTTCCAGAATGATGAGCCGCACCTGGCGGGAGCCCGAGTCGCTGGTCATGTTTTCCGAGCGGCCCAGGTCCAGGGTCAGGGCATGTTTCAAATAGGCAAAACTGCGCACCAGGAAGGGTTTGTCCAGACCCAGGCGTTTTTCTTCCACCGCGATTTCGGCCTCGATGCGCTTCTGGCGTTCTTCGGGCGGTAAAGCGCGGAAAGTGGGGTCGTTCTGGAAGCGCATGGCGATTTGCTCGCGGATTTGCGAGCGCCGAATTTCATCCACATAGCCGCCCATGTTGGCAATCAGAATGGTCAAATACACACCGATGACCACGGTGATGAAAAGGACGACCATGCGCACGACCGTGTAACGCAACAAACGCCGCCAGGTGCTGGGCGTCGCGCTGTTCCCTCGCGCAGGCGAAGAAGCCATTTCCTTCTGCTTGGCCATATCACCACCTTTTAGACCCACCGGGGATGCTGCACATATGGGGGAAGGAACGGGGAAACCACCGCGGGCCGGGTACAAGCAGGGGGCGGCTGCAGTTCGCGCGCCGCCCCCTGCCTTTCATGTCATCCTACTCGCATCCACATACCCACAGGGTTACGGGATGGAGAGGAATTCCATGCTTTCCAGCGCCGGGATGGAGACCATCTTGGAGGTGACCGCCACTTCCAGCCGGTTGGCGCCCACGCCCAGCTGACCCAGGGTGTCGCCGCCCAGCACGATCTGGTAGTGGCCGTCTTCCACCATGGTGGCCTCACCGGTCGCCACCACCGCACCCTTGGAGTCGAACAGCAGGTACTTGACGCCCATGATCTCGTCCGCGGGGTACGGCTCGTCCTTGTAGGTCACATACACATCGAAGGTGGCCTCACCCGCGCCGGCCGAGACCCGGGCCGGGCCCTCGATGGTCACGGTGGCCAGCTTGGGTTCGCCGAAGCCCAGCCACTTGTCCGCGGGGTCCGGATAGGCCTCGTAGCGCTTCAAGACCACGGTCTTCTCCAGCGGGAAGACGCTGTCGAGGTAGAAGGGACCGGTGCCCACCCAGAAGTGGCCCTTGTCCTCATACCAGGCCTTCAGGTTCTCCCAGCGGGTCTTGGCCTCGTCTTCGGTGACATAGGCGCTCATGGTGTTGGCATAGGGGATGTAGTTGTCGGCCATGGCCTGGTCCAGGTACTTGGCCAGGATTTCCAGGCTGGGGCCGGCCACATAGTTCATCCATTCCACCTCGAGCGCGTCGGCCTTGTCCGCGGTGAAGGCCAGTTCCTGGTTCTCTTCGGCCAGCACGCCCAAGGCCACCGTGTGCCAGGCGCCTTCGCCGTAGCCGTATTGCGGCCACAGGGTGGTCACATTGAGCTCGGCATCCAGCTGGAAGGAGTCGGTGTAGTACTCGATGACCAGCGGCTGCTCGGAGACGATGCGCACGCCCTTGAACACGCTGAGGAAGGATTCAAAGTCGGGCTGGTAGGATTCGTCGAAGATGGCGCTGGCTTCCTTGCCCCGGTCGAAGGTCATGATCAGGCCCATGACGATGTCGGCCAGGTCGAAGGGGCTGCCGTCATGCCAGGTGACCTTTTCGTACAGGTCCTCGGGGTAGTAGACCACGCTCTTGATGCGGGCGGTGATGGGTTCGCCTTTGTCGGCCGCGGTGATGAAGGTCTGGTTCTCCGCGTCCCAATCGACCCAGGCGTCGTCGGGCACGGTGATTTCATCCACGAATTGCAGGTCCACCCAGTCCAAAGTCTTGGTGATGGGGGTACCCTTGACCGCGTAGACTTCGGCCCGTTCGATGCGCTGCGGCCAGGCCAGGCCGGTGTAGGGGTCGCTCACCACGCCCCAATCGCCCAGGGCGCGAATGGCCTGCATGTCGTAGATGGCGTCGGAGCCGCCCACGGGGTTCCACACATCGGAGAGCACATCCGCGTTCACCCAGGTGACGGAGCCACCGACCTCGTCGCCCCGGCGCAGGGTGTAGGGCCACAGCACCGCACCGGAGATACCACCGGCCAGGTCATAGGCCACATGGATGTCGCTGCGGGTGACGGAGAAGGACTTTTGGTCCACCAACCAGATGCGCACGGCCTCTTCGTTGGAGAGCTGCAGCGCGGTGCGGAAGAGCTCATCGCGCTCGGCCATGTCGGCGAAGTCGTTGTTGGCCAGCTTCTCAGCCGCGGTGTCGAAATCGGGCGAGTTGCGATAGGCCTGCCACAGGGCAATGCCCAGACCGCGCGGGGTGTAGAAGAATTCGAAGTTGTCGCCCTGGTCCCGGTCCACCGCGGTGGTAATCCAACCGCCGGTGTAAATGTGCCACTCGCCATCCGCGGGGTTGCCGCGAATCCAGTAAGCGCCCAGGTCGGAGAAGGTACCGTAACGGCGCTCGACTTTGAAGCCTACGGCTTCCAATTGATTGGCGACATAATCGCCGATTTCCTTGCGCTCGTCTTCGACGCGGATGAGGATGACGATGGTCACGGGCTCGCCGTTGTAGGTCCACACGCCGTCCTCACCCATCTCCGCGCCCATGGCTTCCATTTCTTGGGAGATGACTTCCTTGGCCTTTTCGAAGTTGTAAGCGTACTTGGCCTCGATTTCCCGCACGGTGTCGATGTAGCGGGCATAGTCGGGGAAAGCGCTGGTGATGGGCAGGAACTTGGGCGTGGCCAGGCCGCCCATGATTTCCTGGGCGATGTAGTCCCGGTCCACCAGCCAGTTCATGGCTTCCCGGACCTTGGGGTCGGCGAAGGGGTTCATCTGACCATTGTCGAATTCGGGCTTGACTTTGGTGCCATCCCGTTCGACCACGAAGGGTTCGCCCTCCGCCGGTTCGCCCTCATAGGCCACGCCATAGGGGTTGATGGTCAATTCGTTGTAGACACCGAAGAACTCGACCACCTTGACATTGGGGTCCTCTTTGGCGGCCTTATAGAGGTCGGGGTTGCCGATGGTGAAGGCATACACATCGATCAACCCTTCCTGCAGGCGCTTGACCGCGGCCTGGCTGTCGGCTTCGGTAATGAAGGTCACCTCGTCGACCCAGGCGCCGGTATGCGCCGGCGTCGCCTCCGCAGTGGGTTGGGCCTCTTCGGTCGGCTGCGGGGCCTCGGTGGCCGCGGCCTCGGTGGCCGGCGCCTCCGTCGCGGGGGCCTCGGTGGCCGGCGCCTCTTGCGTGCCACCGCCGCAGGCCGCTACGGCCAGGGCCAGCAGCGCGACCAGCGCGAACACCAGCCAAAGTTTGCGATTACGCCACATATACTCCTCCTTCCGAGAGAGTGGGCTTTGTCGGATACGGCACACTAAACTATAACAGAAAACCCCTGCCTTGTCAACGAGATATGCGCTTATGATATTTGAAAACCAAACAACCGTTGGGCATTGGCCGTCGTGTGCGCCTGCACAACCTCCTCGCTTACCCCCCGTTCCGCGGCTACCCGCCGGCCCACCCACACCACCCACGCGGGCTCGTTACGCTTCCCCCGGTGCGGATGCGGCGCCATGAAGGGCGCGTCGGTCTCCACCAGCAACCGCGCCAGGGGAACCTGCCGCGCCACTTCCCGCATTTGCTCCCCGTTCTTGAAGGTCACCGGCCCGGTGATGCCGATGTAGAAACCCATCGCCACCGCGCGCAACGCCTCGTCGGCCGTGCCCGAGAAGGAGTGCAGCACCCCCGGCCGCGCGGCCAAAGGATGCCCCGCCTGCCGCAAATCGGCGACCCACGATTGCAGCACGGCCAGCAAATCGGCCATGGACTGCCGTTGGTGCAAAATCACCGGCAAGTTCACCGCCGCGGCCAGGGTCAGCTGGGCTTCCAACGCGGCCCACTGCTGGGCTTTGGGCGTGAAATCGCGGTAGTAATCCAGCCCGATTTCGCCGATGGCTACCACCGCGTCCGCCGCAGCCAGGGCGCGCAGCGCCTCGACCGTGGCTGCGCCCTGCCAGGCCTGGGCCACGCTATTGGGGTGCACCCCCACGGCCACGAAGTAGCCCGGGCCGTAGCGCGCGGCCAGGGCCAGGGCGCGGCGGGCCGAAGCCACATCCAGGGCCGGGTCCACCCAGGCCCGCACGCCGGCCTCCCGGGCCCGGACCACCACCGCGTCCCGGTCCGCGTCGAAGGCTTCCAGGTGCACATGCGCGTGGGTGTCGACCCACATGCCTCAGGCCTCCTCCGGCGGTTCCACCCCGGCAATGCGCAGGCCGTCGCGCAAAATCGCATCCAGCCGGCCCTCGTCGGTGGTTTCGCAATACACCCGCAGCAGAGGTTCAGTGCCCGAAAAGCGAATGAGCAGCCAACCGCCGTCTTCCAGCAAAAACTGGTAGCCGTCCAGGTCGCGGAAGCCCACCACTTTGAGCCCGCCGATGGTTTCGGGGCGGGCCTGCCGCACCCGTTCCTCGATAGGCCCCCGCTCGCCCAGGAAGGGCACATCGATGCGCTTATAGAAAGTGGGGCCCACCTCCCGGAAAAGCAGCTCCACCAGCTCCGCAGGCCGTTTGTTCAGGCGCACCATCAGGTCCAAAAAGTACAGCCCGGCCAGAATGCCATCGCGCTCGGGCACATGATTCCGAAAGGCATAGCCGCCCGATTCCTCGCCGCCCATGAGCGCGTTCACCTCCAGCATCTTGGGGGCCACATACTTGAAGCCCACGCCGGTTTCATACACCGGCACGCCGTACTTTTCCCCCATTTTGTTGAGCAGGCGGGTGGTGGAAAGGGTTTTGACAATGGGCCCCCGCTCGCCCCGCACTTCCAGCAAATAATAGGCCAGCAGGGCATAGACCTTGAGCTGGTCCACAAAACGACCGTGCTCATCGCCAATGCCCAGGCGGTCCGCGTCGCCGTCGTTGATGATGAGCACATCCGCGCGTCGGCGCACGGTTTCAGCCAACCCCACATCCACATTGGGCGGAATGGGCTCGGGCCGCTTCATCTCGGGGAAGATGGGGTTGCGCACATTGTGGATTTCCTCCACCACCGTGCGGCCCCCGCCGATGAGCATGGGGAACCACCCCGCGCCGTTGCCCCACATGGGGTCCACCAGCACCTTCAAGCCCGCGTCGCGCAGGCGGTCCAGGTCCACCAGCTCACGCAGGTGG
>JALSPJ010000245.1 GCA_026985995.1 Anaerolineales bacterium | reverse complement strand
GGCCAGCACATTGGCCTTGTCCACACTCACCACCCGGCCGCGGCGCTGCAGGGCCAGGCGCGCGGCCAGCCGGGCGATGCGGGTCACTTCGTCCGCGGTGTAGCGCATGGTATCCCAGGCTTCGCCGTTCGCGTCGGCCTCGTGGCGGGGGCCGAAATAAATGCCGCCAGTGAGCTCCCGCACGACGACGAAATCGACGCCCTGCACCCGCTCGGCCTTGAGGGGCGAGCGATGGGCCAGGGGCGGCCACACCTGCACGGGTCGCAAATTGGCAAAGGTGCCCAGGCCACGGCGCAGGGCCAGCAGGCCCTTTTCGGGCCGCTGCTCGGGGGGCAAATGGTCCCAGCGGGGGCCGCCCACCGCGCCCAACAGCACCGCGTCGGCCGCGCGGCAGGCCTCCAGGGTACTCGGGGGCAACGGCGTGCCGTGCGCGTCCACCGCCGCGCCGCCAATGGCGTGTTCCTCGAACTGCCAGGCGTGGCCAAAGCGCCGGGCCACCGCGTCGAGCACCTGCCGGGCCGCGGCCACCACTTCGGGGCCAATGCCATCGCCGGGGAGCAGAACGAAAAAGGCGTGCATATCGGCCTCCTTTTTGGTATGATAAATATGGGAGTGTTTGTGGATGCCCGAATTGAGCCGCTTCTTCGGGATTATCATTCGCATGTATGTTGAAGTTGGGGCCCCCCCACCATCGTCCCCATTTTCATGCTTATTATCAGAATTACAGCGCCATCTTCAGCATTGAACCCATCACGCTCATTGCAGGAAAATTACCGCTGCGACAACGTCGTTTGGTCGAAGCATGGGCCGAGCTCCATCAAGGTGAACTTATGGAAAATTGGCAACGCCTACAACAGGGTAAACGGCCTTATCCCATTGCACCTCTGAGGTAGGAAAATGCACCATCCTATTTATCGAATTATCGACTTTGAAATCGTTGGCCCTTACACTTTACGAATTCATTTTGACGATGGGGTAACCCAAACCGTAAATTTGGAACCCGTGTTGGTGGGAGAATTATACGGCCCCCTTAGGGATCCGCGTCTATTTCGGCAGGTCACGGTAGACCCCGAAGCGCATACTTTGGTTTGGCCCAATGGGGCTGATTTTGAACCATCTATTTTGCACGATTGGCCGCAATATGGCCCTATGCTGGCAGCTCAAGCCCGTAAATGGGCGGAATCCTCGGCGCCTGCTACGCCCTCCGTTTCCTCACCCTCCCGCGCGCGTTCGTAGGCCTCGATGTGGGGCAGGTGGGCCAGCAGGTAATCCAACTCGTCCATGCCCCGCAGCAGGCGGGTGCGGGCGAAGGGCTCGATGTCGAAGGGGAACCGTCGGCCGTCGGGTAGGCGCACTTCTTGGGCCTCCAGGTCCACGGTCACGGCCGTGCCCGGATGGGCTTCCACCCAGCTGAAGAGCTCGGCAATGGCCTCGGGGGCCAGCCGGGCCGGCAGCAGGCCGTTTTGCACCGCGTTGTTGTAGAAAATATCGGCGAACGAAGGGGCCAGCACCGCGCGGAAGCCGTATTGCATCAGAGCCCACACTGCGTGTT
>JALSPJ010000244.1 GCA_026985995.1 Anaerolineales bacterium | reverse complement strand
GCAGCCGCGCCCACCGCGGGGCTGCACTTCACCCCCCGCCTCATCGAAACCCTGCGCCAAAAGGGCGTGCGTTGGGCCCCGGTGACGCTGCATGTGGGCCTCGATACTTTCGCGCCGGTCAAAGAAGAAGACCCTCGCCAGCACACCATGCACACCGAATGGTGCCGGGTTCCCCCCGACACCGCGGCTTTGATTGAAGAGGCCAAAGCCCAGGGCCGCCGGGTGATTGCCGTGGGAACCACCGCGGTGCGCACCCTGGAGACCGCGGCCTTGCACGCGCCCCCCGGCCGGGTCATCGCACCCTGGGAAGGGGATACGGACCTGTTCATTCTGCCCGGCTTTCGCTTTCGGGTGGTCGACGCGCTCATCACCAACTTCCACCTGCCCCGTTCCACCCTGCTCATGCTGGTCAGCGCGTTCGCGGGGCGGGAATTCATCTTGCAGGCTTACGAGGAGGCCAAAGCCCACGGCTACCGCTTCTTTTCGTTCGGCGACGCCATGTTCATCGTGTGAGCCGCGGGTTCGCGGTTCCCCACCCCAAACGCGAGGGAGGCCATGACCTCAGACCTGCTGTTGATGATGCTGGCCCTGCTCACCTGGGGGCTGGGCGACGGCATGTTTTATCACTTCAACACCCTGTATCTGGAACAACTGGGGGCCTCGCCCGAGCGCATTGGCCAGGTGTTGGGCGTGGCCGGCGCGCTGATGACGGTGGTGCATTTGCCCGTAGGCCGCTGGGTGGACCGCTGGGGCCCGCATTACTGGGTGTGGGCCGGTTGGGCCGTGGGCACCCTCGGCGGCGTGGTCATGGCTCTGGCTTCGGGGCTGCGGGGGTTCGTGCTGGGGTTGTGGATTTATCACCTGTCTCTGTTCGTCATGGTGCCCATGCAGGCCTACTTGAGCCTGGTGCGGGGGAAGCTGTCGCTGGCCCGGGTGCTCACGCTGACCAGCGCGATGTTCAACTTGGGCACGGTGCTGGGGCCCTGGTTGGGCGGGCTCATTGCCGCGCGCTGGGGGCTGGGCCGGGTTTACGCCTGGGCCGCGGGGCTGTTCGTGCTTTCGACGCTCATGGTGCTGCGCACCCGGGACCATCCCTGGAACGACGGGCAGCACGCGGCGCCCGCAGCGCGCGCATCGTGGCGGGTGGCCCTGCGCCAACTGCCGACGGTGGTGTGGGGCTTCGTGGCCTGGGTGTTCATCGTGGGCACCTTGAGCGCGCTGCCCCAACCCCTGCTGCCCAACTTCCTGGCCCAACGGGGGCTGCAGGTGCAAGATATTGGCACTTTGGGCACTTTTTACGCCTTGGGCGCGACCGCGTCGAACCTGGCGTTGGGCGCGCTGCCCGCGCTCCCGGGCCTGAGCGCCGCGCTGGTGGGTCAGGCCCTGGCCGCGGGGCTCACCTGGTGGGGGCTGCATCCGTGGGCTTATCGGGGGGCTTACTTCCTCTTCGGCGGAGTGCGGGCCACCCGCCCCCTGGCCCAGGCCTTAGGGCAGGACCTCACCCCGCCGGGGCAACGGGGCCTCACCTATGGGCTGGTGGAAACCGCGGTGGGGCTATCGCTCACCGTGGCCGCGCCCCTGGCCGGCTGGCTGTATGGGCGCTGGCCCTTGGGCATGTTCCTGGCCCCCGCCATCGCCCTGCTGGGCCTGCCCGTGCTATGGCGGCTTTACGCGACGCACCGCGGGGCATCCCCCGCGCGCTGAACCGGCGCTGGGCCTTCAGACCAAAAGCTCCGCGGGCAAAGGACGGGCGTTGTAGCCATTGGCCATGGTAGCCCCATACGCACCGGCATCCAGCACGGCCAGCAAATCGCCGGGGCCCAGGTCTTCGGGCAAGGGCACATCCCGGGCCAGCACATCCGCGCTTTCGCAATTGGGGCCCACCACCGTGGCCGGTCCGTTGGGTTCCCCCTGCACCACGGGCCACACCCGATGCCGCGCGCCATACAACGCCGGCCGTAGCAGCGCGTTCATGCCGCCATCCACGGCCACGAAGCGCCGCCCCCAGGCCCGCTTCACCTGCACCACCCGCACCACCAGCACCCCGGCCCGGGCCACCAAATAACGCCCGGGCTCGAAAATGTGCCGTTCCACGCCCAAATCGGCCACATACGGCAGCAGCACCGCGGCCAGGTCCGCGGGGGTGGGGTCCGGTTCCTCGGTGTAGGTAATGCCCAGGCCGCCGCCCCAGTTCACCTGGGGAACCGGCAGCCCGGCCGCGCGCAAGCGGGTGATGGCCGCCCGCGCCGCGCGGCCCCACGCGTGCCAGTCTTCGGGCTGCAGCAACTGGGAGCCGGGATGCAGGTGAATGCCCTGCCAGGCCAGTTCCGGCGTGCGGGCAATGGTCTGGGCCACTTCCACCAGCCGGGTCAAAGGCACGCCAAAGTGGCTGCCCCGGGCTGCGACTTGCAAATGGGGGTGTGTGTGCACATCCAGGCCGGGGTTGACCCGCACGGCCACGGCCGCGCGGCGACCCACCGCGCGCGCCGCGTCCACCACCCGGGGCAACTCTTCGGCCGCATCGAGGTTGATGCTGGCCACGCCGGCTGCGATGGCCGCGCGCAACAGCGCATCGCTTTTGGCGTTGCCGTTGACCACGATGCGCGCCGGTGGGAACCCTGCGGCCAGGGCCGCGCGCCATTCCCCCAGGCTGACCACATCCGCGCCCAGGCCCGCGGCGGCCAGGGCCCGCAGCAGGGGCAGGTGGCGGTTGGCCTTGAGGGCAAAAGCCAGCCACGCCCGGGGGAAGGCCTGTTGAAAGGCCCGGGCCCGCTGCAACACCGCGTCCAGGCTGTAGACATAAAAAGGCGTGGCCACGCCGTAGGCCAGGGGGGCCAGCGCGTGGCCGTTCAGGTGCAACTGGCGGTCGTGGTAAGTGAGCATGGTCGCTACGCCGCGTTCCGGGGAAGGTGCGCCCGCGGGCTCAATGCTGCACCGGGCGAATGCCCCGATACACCCGCCGGCTCGAGAGCAAGCGCACCAAAGTGGTGGCCGGCTTGTTGAGCCAGGCGGCCATCTCACGCGGGGTCATGGGCGCGTTGCCTTGTGACAGCAGCAGGCGAAAGATGCTATCGACCACCGAGGTGCGGTCGCGTAAGAACTCAGGCTGCTGCGCGCAATGGGTCATGAGCACATGCAGCAGGCCATCGACCCGCCGCACTTCCGCGGTTTCGGGGTCCACCCAATCGAATTGCTCCGAAGCGGCCAAATCGTCGAACTGGGCCCGGTGTTCGTCGCACAGCAGGTTTTTGAGATACACATGCCAGTCGCGGTCGTTGCGCTTCCACCACTCGAAGTCGATGTGGAAGGGCGTATCGACCGAGGGACGCACGAGACTTCCGGGGCGAGGCGTCATGCCATCTCTCCTTGCGCGAGGGTGGCCGGGTCAGACCTGGCTGCCGGTGTTCAGGTGGAAATATTCACCGCCCACATGTTGGAACCAGGGCCGGGTGGCCAGCAGGGCGAAGATGGGGCCCGGCGGGCAACGGCGCACCAGGTTGACCGCGGCGTAGAGCTCCCGGGCCGCGACATGCTGCTGGGGCGTCAGTTTGGCCAGTTCCCGCATCATCAGCACCAGCAAATCTTCCAAAGGAATGCGCTGCCGGCGAATGCGTTCCCACACCGGGTCTAAGGCTTCGGCCTGGGGCACGAAGAAGGCCATCAGGTCCTCATACGCGCTGCCCACGGCCACATTTTGGGGCCGAATGTGCAGGCGGCCCTGGTCGTCGACCACCACAGTGCGCAGCCAGGCGCGGGTGGGGCGTCGGGTTTGGGCCCGAATGAGCACCTCGCCCTCTTGCCGCCCCCGGCGCACCCACACCCGGCTGCCGGGGAAGAGGCCCTTCTGCCGGTACCATTCCCCCAGGCCGTAGATGTATTTGTGGGGCCGCACCACCCAGGCCGGGAAGCCGTGCCCCGTGGTCGCATCCACCAGCTGGAAGCGAATGCGCGGGGCCTCGTAAGCCGTGGGGAACAAATGCCGCACCCGGGCCGAAAGGGGCAGGGTGCCGGCCCGCCAGTGGGGGTAAATCAGCACCAGCTCGATTTCTTCGTCGGCCTCGGGGTCGGGCAAATGTTCCCCCGCGGGGTCGGGCGAGAGCTCGTCGCCCAACCAGGCCTCCAGGGCCGCCAGGGTTTCGGGCAACACCGAGGGGTCATACTCTAAGGGCGTGTAGCGCAGCCACAGGGGCACCTGCTGCACGGCCTCGGGCTCCATGCTGCGCAGGAACCACCACACCTTGCCCGCGGGGCCCACCTCGTCGAAGCGTTCGTCTTGCTGCAACGCCCAATCCAGCGAAAACGCGGCCAGTTTGGGGTTGACATTGGCGGGCAATTCCAAATGGGGCAAAATCTCTTCGGTGGGCAGGGGCCCGCCTTCGGCCATGTAGAGCACGGCCTCGGCCAGGTTGAGGTGGCCGGGGTGCAGGTCCACCAGCAAGGCTTTGGGGAACCAACGGCCGGCGATGTAGACAAAATCGTCATTGGCGCGCAGCGCGGCTTCGATGCGTTGGGCCACCCGCTCCTGATAGCGCGGCAGCACCGCGTCCAGGTTCAGCATAGGGTCCGCCTCGGGGGGCGGCGGGCTGTTCAGGCGGTGATTGGGGAAATCCGCGGCGAATTCCCGCTCGGTGCCGTCTTCCAGCCGCACCCGAATGACGGAAAACTCGCCGTGGTCGGGGTGAAAGCCGGGGCGCACCGCGACCACTTCCCCCCGTTGCCACCCCAACGCGGGGAACAGCAGCACCTGGCCCACTTCGTAGTGCTCTTTGGGCAAATACATGCCGTGGCTTTCGCGCCAACGCTGCTCGATGCGGCGCTGTTCTTCGGCAATGCGATGCCGAATCAAAGCCTCGGCCAACTCCGCAGGCGTTTGGGGTTCCTCCAGCTCCAGCAAATGCTGATAGAGGAACTCCAAATCGTCCTCGGTGATGGTCAAATCTTCCCAATACGATTCGCTGATAGGGCTGGGTACTTGCACGATACCGTCCCTCACAGGTAAAGATGCGCCTATGCAAAGAGGGCAAATGGGGCTATCATTATAACCGAAAATCGCCAACGCGTTTTTGCTTTCATCTTGAGGGAAATCATGCCTTGGGTTGAAATTTACCGTTTTCAGCACCCCGTCGAGGCCGAGCTGGTCAAAAGTTACCTGGAAGCCCACGGCATCGAGACCTGGCTGCTGCAGGAAGGCGCGGCGCGAGCCCTGGGGGTGTATGTCGGCCCCTTTGGGGAAATTCGCCTGCTGGTGCCCCGGCAGGTGCAATACGAAGCCCAGGCGCTGCTGCGGGAATTCCTGCGCCGGGCCCAGCAGGACGAAGCCCCCGACGAGACGGCCTCATAAGGGCGGCGGCTGCGCGGCGCACTCCAGGGCGCGCAGCACCTGCGCCTGCACGGCCCACATACGGGCCCGGGCCGTGGGTTCCTGGTCGTCGTAGCCCAGCAAGTGCAGCACGCCGTGCACGGTGAGCAGGCACACTTCGTCGGCTACGGCGTGCCCGGCGCGCGCGGCCTGAGCCTGGGCCACCGGGTAGGCGATGACCACATCGCCCAAATAGCGGGTCCCGGTGTCGGGGTCCACCTCGTCGGCGGGAAAGGCCAGCACATCGGTGGGCTTGTCGTGGCCCCGGTAGCGCCGGTTGAGCGCGTGCACGGTCGCCGCGTCGGTCACCCGCACAGTGAGGGCCCACGGCTCACCCGGGGGAACCGGCCCACGGCCCAGGCGCACCGCGGTCTCGGCCGCGCGGCGCAGCCGGTCCGGGTTCAGCCCGGCCTGCCATGGGGGGTCAATGTGCACCCACACCGGCATGGGGCGCTTCCTCCTGGGCGGACGGGTTCGGTGCAGCAACCTCCGGCGCGGGGCCCGCGGGCTGCGGTTGGGCCTCGGGGTAGGCAATACGGCGGTGGTAAATGCCCTGCAGCACTTCCACGAACGCTTCCTCGATGGCCTGCAAGTCGCGCATGGTCAAGGGGGCATCGTCCAGCTGGCCTTCTTGCAGGCGGGTCCAAATCTGGTCGTGCACCAATTCCCGCAGGGCCTGGGGCGACGCGGGACGCTGGCTGCGGGCCCGGGCCTCGCACCCGTCGGCCAGCATGAGGATGGCCGTCTCTTTGGAGCGCGGCTTGGGCCCGGGGTAGCGAAAGTCTTCCACATTCACCTGCGCGGGGTCCTCGGCCTGCTTGAGGGCCTGGGCATACTGGTAGCGAGTGATGGTGGTGCCGTGATGCTCGGCGATAAAATCCAGCAGCCGGGCGGGCAACCGATGTTCCCGGGCCAAACGCAGGCCGTCGGGCACATGGCTGCGAATGATGGCCGAACTCTGCTGCGGGGTGAGATGGGCGTGGGGGTCCGGCGCGCCAGGCGGCATGTTTTCGATGAAATAGTGGGGCTTTTCGGCCTTGCCCACATCGTGATACAGCGCGCCCACCCGGGCCAACAGGGGGTCCGCGCCCACCCGCTCCGCGGCCTGTTCGGCCAAATTGGCCACCAGCAGGCTATGCTGGTAAGTGCCCGGCGCGCGATGCAGCAGATACTGCAGCAGAGGATGGTCGGGCCGGGCCAGGTCGAGCAAATGCTGCGGCGTCACCCGGCCCAACAGGGGGGCCAACAAGTATTGCAACAGCAGCGCGGTGCTGGTGCTCAAGCCGGCATTGACCAAGCCCGCGGCCAGCAGGGTGAGCAAGCCCGTGCCATCGGTGCGCGGGTCGGGCAGGCGAAAGGCCAGCACCGTCACCGCCTGGCCCAAAGCCATGAGCAAACCGGCCTGGGCAAAGGCGCTCAGCCTTCCACCCCGGCGATGCAGCCACAGCGCGCCCACCCAGGGCACTAAGCCGTGCACCACGGCCAGTTCCAGCGAACGGGGCAAATCGTAGACCACCAGGGCCACCAGGGTGGTGGGCAGGAACAGCACCGTGGGCAGGGACCAAAACAGGGCCAACACCAGGGCATAGAGCCCCAAGGGGAAGAGATAAGGCAGCACCACATGGCCCGGCAGCAGGGCCCGGCTCAAGGCCAGCAGGGCCACATAGCTACCCAAGGCCACGGCCTTGGCCCGCGCGCCGTCTAAAGCCCGGGGTTGCACGCGCCAAAACACCGCGGCCAGCAGCATCATGCCCGCCAGCAGCGCGGCGTAGGCCGCCAGCACCAACCCGCGCCGCTGGGGGGCCAGCAGGCCAAACGCGTGCAGGGCTTCCAGGTCGGCTTCGTCGAGCACTTTGCCCCGGGGTACCACAATTTCCCCCCGGCGGAAGGTGCGCACCACGGGCTGCACGCTGCGGCGG
>JALSPJ010000243.1 GCA_026985995.1 Anaerolineales bacterium | reverse complement strand
GGGCCGGTGGTAAGGTGTTGCGGGGGCCCACCGAGCCGCTCAAAAACAGCAAGGGGAAGAACACCACACTACCCAAAGCCTGGGCCATACGGGTCGTGGGGGTGAGACCGGCCAGGGCAAAGCCCAGGGCGAAAAACGCGCTGTAGGCGAGCAGCAACGCCAGCGCGAAAGCCACGCCGTGGGCCTCGCTGCGCAGACCGAAGAGCATTTGCGCCGCGGCCAGCAAAATGAGCAACGACCCGGCCAACATGACCAGCCCCACGGCATATTGCGAAGCCAGCAAATGCCAGGCCCGAATGGGGTGGGTGCGGTAATACTTGAGCGCCTTGGATTCCCGCAGGGAGGTGAAGACGGGGTACACCCCCATCAGCCCCTGGGAGGCGAGCACCCAGGCCAAGGTGCTGGGCAGCATCAGGTCCACCACCCGCAGGTGCACGCCCCCGGCAGTGGTGAAGACTTCTTCCTGGCCGAAGGTGTAGCCACCGATGACGAACACCAGCGCGGGAAAGGCCAGGGTGAAGAAAGTGGCCGCTGGCTCTCGCAGGTAGAGCTTGAGGTCGGCTCGGAACAAGTGCCATAGACCACGCATGGGGAAACTCCTTTAGGGTGCGCAAAGTACTTTGTATTACAAAGTATAATAGCACAGCAAAGTAGCGGTGTCAAGGGCGCAGTTGGTGGTTCAACAGGCCGTTTCCAGGCCTGCACAAAAGCACCTGGAGGCAGGGTAGTCCTCTGGGCCTAAAGCGACATGGTTGCGGCCTTTTGGGGCCCATTCCCCGCGAAATCCGCGGTGTGGCGCTGGGAAAGCCGTTTTGGTAGGCAAACGAAAAAGCCTTAGGTGACAAATGTCATCCCTTCCGGTTTGGGCGACTAAGGGTGCTTTAATGGCCGTGTGGCACACTTACAAGCAGTGTGCAGCCCTTTCTTGCGGAGGCGTCTATATGGGCAATCGCAAATATCTCATCGGCACCGGCCTGATTTTGCTGGCCGTGGTGTATTTGGCGGTTACGGCCACTTCGAGTAGCGCCCAGTATTATCTTACGGTCGATGAACTGTTAGCCCGAAAAACGGAAATGGTCGGCCGTCAGGTGCGGCTGTCGGGCGCGGTCATCGGCGATACCATCCAATACGACCCGGAAAACCTGGTGGTGCGCTTCACCATCGCCCATGTGCCGGGCGATTTGGACGAGGTGGAAAAGCAGGGCGGTTTGGCCAAAGTGCTGGCCGAAGCCGTGCGGGACCCCAACCGCAGTCGCATTGTGGTGGAATATCACGGCCCCAAGCCCGACTTGCTCAAAAACGAGGCCCAGGCCATTGTGACCGGCACTTTGGGCGAAGATGGCGTGTTCTACGCCGACGAGTTGCTGCTCAAGTGCCCCACCCGCTACGAGGCCGCCGAGCCGGTGAACCAGCCGTAACCGCGCCTCCGCGTTCCTGGCCGCTTGCTGCCCGTGGGCCGGTTCCTTTAGAAAAGGAGCCGCCCCCTGGTGTGAGGAGAAGCATCCCCATGGTCGCCATTATTGGACAGTCGGTGCTCATCGTCGCCTGGATTTTGGCCCTGTATGCGGTCATTGCTTCGGTGGTGGCCGCGTATCGGCATCGGCCCGAGTGGGCCGTGAGCGCGCGCAACGCGTTGCTGCTCATCTTCCCCCTGCTGAGCGTGGTGGTGGCCCTGTTGGTGTGGGCCCTGGTTACTTACCACTACGAAATCGAATATGTGCACAATGTTTCCGAACGGGCCATGCCGCTGTATTTGCGGGCCACCGCATTGTGGGGCGGCCAGGCCGGCTCGCTGGTCTTTTGGTCCTGGCTCATGGCGGCCTTTGCCAGCGCGGTGGCTTTGCGCGACTGGCGCCGGGACCGGGAGATGCTCCCCTGGGTGGTGGCCGTCACCGCGGGGACCTTAGCCTTCTTCCTCTTCCTCAATGTGGTGCTGGAAACGCCCTTCAAGCGCTTTTGGGCCTTGCCCGACGGTAACATTCAGGCTTCTGTGTTGCCGCCGGCCGGGGCCCGGGCCTTCTTCCCCAAGGATGGTCGGGGGCTCAACCCTCTGCTGCGGCACCCGGGTATGGTGGCCCACCCGCCTTTCCTCTATTTGGGCTTCGTGGGCTTCGTCATTCCCTACGCCTTTGCCATGGCCGCGCTCATTGTGGGGCGTTTGGACGCCCGCTGGATTCGCCTGACCCGGCGCTGGGCCATCGTGGCCTGGCTCTTCCTCTTCTTGGGCCTGATTTTGGGCTCGCGCTGGGCTTATGATGTGCTGGGCTGGGGCGGCTATTGGGGCTGGGACCCGGTGGAGATTTCCGCGTTCATGCCCTGGCTCACGGGCACCGCGTTTTTGCACTCGGTGATGATTCAAGAGCGGCGCAACATGCTCAAACACTGGAACATGCTGCTCATCATCATCACCTACGACCTGGTCATTTTTGGCACCTTTTTGACCCGCTCGGGCGTGCTGTCGTCGGTGCATTCCTTTGCCCAAAGCGCCATCGGGCCGGCGTTCTTCACCTTCATCACCCTCACCTTTTTGGGCTCCATGGCTTTGCTGGCCTGGCGCTGGAACGACCTGCGGGGGAAAGAGCAAATCCGGTCCGCCTGGTCCCGGGAGGCCCTGTTCCTCTACACCAACCTGGTGTTTGTCAGCATGGCCGCGGTGAACTTCTGGGGCGTGGTGTATCCCATCGTGTCGGAATTGTTTACCGGGCAAAAGGCCACGGTGGGGCCGCCGTATTACGAGCGGGTGATGGGGCCCTTGAGCGCCATCATGCTGTTCCTGATGGGCGTGGCCACCGTGGCCCCCTGGGGGAAGGTGGATACGCGCCGTTTGTTCCGCATGGTGGTCAAACCGGCCCTGGTGGGGCTGCTTTTGCCGGCCTGGGCCTGGTGGCAGGGCTATCGGAAGCCCGGCGCGTTGCTGGGCTTCGCGCTCATCGGCTTCGTCATCGCGGTGGTGCTGTATGACATCGCCCGGGGCGTGTGGGCCCGGCATCGGGTGCACCGCGAACCCCTGTGGAGGGCCCTGGTGCACTTGCTCACCCGCAACCGTCGGCGCTATGGCGGCTACATCGTGCATCTCAGCATCGCCATCATGGGCATTGGCATCATCGGCATCGAATTCTTCCAGCTGGAAACCCAGCGCACTTTGGCCGCCGGTGAATCTCTGAGCCTGGGCCGGTACACCATGGTGTACGACTCCGTGGCCATCTTCAACACCAACGACGGTCGGCAGGTGGCCCGGGCCACGGTGACGGTGAAGGACCAGCAGGGCCGCGTGGTGGCCACTTTGCACCCGCGGCAGGACTATTACATTCGCGACCAGCAGCCCATGACCATCCCCGGGGTGCACAGCACCTGGGGCTCGGAGTTCTATGTGCTGCTGGTGAGCTGGCGGCCCATCACCGCCGAGGGCGCGACTTTCAAGGTGTATTACAACCCCCTGGTCAAGTGGTTGTGGGCCTCGCCGTGGATTGCCATTGCCGGCGCGCTGCTGGCCGCGTGGCCCGAAACGCGCCGGCGACGCGCCACGGCCCCGGCGCGGGCGGCGACCCAGGCCCCGGCCCCGGCCTCGGCTTGAAACACGACCGCTGACCGGGGTTCGCCCTGGGCGGCATGGCCCGCCCAAAAGGGCGGCGCACCCACACCACGCGCAAGGAGGCGTGCCACATGCTCAAACGCTATTGGGGTTGGTTGGCTCTGGTGGCCGGGCTGCTGCTGGTGGGCGGCTTTTGGTACCTTTCGGTGCGCAACGAACAGCG
The DNA here is from genome assembly GCA_026985995.1 of Anaerolineales bacterium. Classification (GTDB taxonomy): domain Bacteria; phylum Chloroflexota; class Anaerolineae; order Anaerolineales; family DRMV01; genus JAADEN01. Next base: position 3,591 of record JALSPJ010000243.1, on the reverse strand, counting down.
CGACTATCGCCTGACCGACCCCCAACATCCCCTGCCTGTGGCGCAAGTGAGCGACGACGAGGTCAACCGGGTGGCCAAGTATTTGTACTGCCCGGTGTGCGAGAACATTCCCCTCGATACTTGCGGCACCGAAGCCTGCTCCCGCTGGCGGGAGGACATTCGCCGGATGCTGGCCGAGGGCTATAGCCGCAACGAAATCATCGCCGATTTCGTCATGCGCTACGGCGACCGGGTGCGGGCCGAGCCGCCGCCCGAAGGTCTGCATCTGATGGTCTATGTGCTGCCGCCAGTGTTGCTGGTGGCCGGCGGCGTGGTGCTCTATCGCACCGTGCGGGCCTGGATGCAGGCCAGCGCGGAGGTGGCCGAAACCGAAAGCGCCCTGGCCGCGGCCCAAACCCCCGCGCCCGCCGTGGAACCGGACGACGAGTACATTCGCCGGCTGGAAGAAGAACTCAACCGCTGACCCGGAGGCTGTATGGCGACATCCCCTGCTGCAGACACGCCGTTGAACGCAACGCCCCCTACCAAATCGCCCCGCCGAGTCCCCCTGTGGGCCTGGCTGATGGGCCTGGCCCTGGTGGTCATTTTGGCCTTGCTGGGCCTCAAGCTCACCAAAGGGGAACGCCTGCAGGTGGGCGATGTGCCGCCCCAGGATTTGACCCTCACGACTTTCGACGGGCAGACCTTCACCCTGCGCGATTTGCAGGGCAAGGTGGTGCTCATCAACTTTTGGGCCTCCTGGTGCACCACCTGCAAATACGAGGCCGCGGAACTGGAGCGCGCCTGGCGCTATTATTCCAGCCGCCGTGATGATGTGCTCTTCCTGGGCGTCGATTATGTCGATACGGAAAAAGAAGCCCTGGCGTGGATTGAATTTTACGACATCACTTATCCCAACGGGCCCGATTTGCAAACCCGCTGGTCCCAGGCCTTTGGCGTTCGTGGGGTGCCCGAAACCTATGTGCTGGACAAGAGCGGGCGCATCGTGGCCCTGAAAATCGGGCCTTACAGCTCGTTCCAGGAGATTACCGCGCACATCGAGCAGGCCTTGCAGGCCGCGCCTTAGTTTCCCCCCAGGAGAGGCTCGACGATGCCCGAATGGTTGTGGTTTGTGGTCTGGGTGGCCGTGTTTGGGGCTGGGGCCGCCCTTTATGTGCTGCGTCCCATTTTGGCCCATCAGGGCTCCGAGGTGAGCGCGCTGGAGCGCCGGCATTCGGAATTGCTGGCCCGTCGGGAGACGGTGCTCACCGCGCTGCGGGAGCTGGACCTGGACTACGCGGTAGGCAAGCTGGACGAGGCCGATTACAAGGCTCAGCGGGGCCGCCTGTTGCAGGAAGGCGCGGCCATTTTGCGCGCCTTGGACGAAGTGGAAGCCCAGCTGCAGGCCGAGCCCGCGGCCGAGGCGACCCAGGCCGAGTTGGACGCCCGGGTGGAAGCCCTGCTGGCGCAGCGCCGCGCGGAACAAACCCACCGCGCGGTGACCGAGCAGGGTCACGCTGCGGCCCAGCCCGGGCCCGAAAGTCTGGACGATACCCTGGAGGCCTTGCTGTTGGCCCGCCGCAAGCAGCGCAAGGCCCGCTTTGCCGGCTTTTGCCCCCATTGCGGCGCGCCTTACCTGCCCAACGACCGCTTTTGCGGCAAGTGCGGCCAGCCCTTGGGCGATAGCCCCGCGGCCGCCCACCGCAAACGCCGGGCCAGGGCCAGACGCTGACCCTCGCTTCCCCACGGCCCGGCCGCCCGGTCGGGCCGTCCTTCCGCCCCTGCGACCACCCTTTTGCACGAGGTGATAGGCTTATGTGGAACTTTTCTGCGCTGCCCCGCCGCCGGCTCCTGTGGAGCGCGACTTTGCTGCTGCTGGCCCTCATTCTGGGCGGCTGCTTTTCGTTTGCCGAAGATGTCACCCCGCCGCCGGGCTGGCAGCCCACCCCCGTGCCGCCTACGCCCGACCTCAGCCGCCTCTTCCCCCAGCAGCCGCCGGACCCCGAGCGGGGCCGCGCTATTTACGCCGCCAAATGCGCGGCCTGTCATGGCCCTCAGGGCCGCGGCGACGGGCCCCAGGGTGAACAATTGCCCGTCTTGCCCGCCAACCTCACCGCGCCCGAAACCCTGGCCGACGCGGTGCCCCAGCAATGGTTCCTCGTCATCAGCAATGGCAGAATGGACCGCTTCATGCCGCCGTTCAAAGGCTCGCTGAGCGAGGCCGAGCGTTGGGATGTCATCGCTTACCTCTACCAGTTGGGCACCGCGGATTTCATGCAAGAACGCGGCCAGGCCGTGTACGCGGCCCAGTGCCAGGCCTGTCACGGCCCCACAGGCCAGGGCGATGGCCCCGAGGCGCCCGATGGCCTGCAGCCGCCCAGCCAGGAAAAGCTCGCCCGCTTGAGCGACGCGGAGCTGGTGGCCTTTTTGGCCGGGCATCACGAGCCGGCCTTTGAGCAGCTGGAAGCCGACGACCTGCGCGCGGTGGCCCGTTACTTCCGGCTGCTGAGCTTCGCCCAGCCCCCGGCCGCGGCCCAGCCCACGCCCACGGCTACCGGGGAACCCACGGCCACGGCCACCCCCGCACCAACCGAAGCCGCCGCCGAGACCACGCCCCAAACCCCCGCGGCCGAGGCCGGTGCCCAAACGCCGGCCCCCACGGGCAGCCCGGCCCCCGCGGAGCCCTCCCCCCCCCCCCCCGCCACCCCCACCCAGGGCCCCACGCCCACGGCCACGCCCGAAGGCCTGTTCTTCGTCACCGCCACCGGCCGGGTGGTGCACGGCGGCGACAAAGCCCTGCCCCCGGACCTCACCGTGACCCTGCACGGCTTCGACGATTTCGACGAAGTGGTCACCCTCGAAACCACCGTGGCCGAGGACGGCACCTTCCGCTTCGACGAGGTGCCCGCCCTGCCCCATCGGGTTTTCCTGGCCACGACCGATTATCAGGACCTGACCTATGTTTCGGATGTGGTCACCGTGGTGCCGCCCGACAATACCGAGGTGGACCTGACCATCACCGTTTACGACACCACCACGGACCCGAGCGCGCTGCGCTTCCAGGGCCTGCACATTTTCGTCGACTTCTTGGGCGATAAAATCCGCGTCGCGGAGCTGTATTTGCTGCAAAATACGGGCAACGAAACCGTGGTGGCCGCGGAAGAAGGCGCCGGTGTGGTGCGTTATTACCTGCCCGAAGGCGCGACGAACTTGCAGTTCGAGCAAGGCCAGGGCCAGTTGGGCGACCGCTTCATCCCCACCGACGACGGCTTCGAAGACACCTTCGCAGTGCCGCCGGGGCAGTTCCAGGTGCTGTTTGCCTATGAGCTGCCCTACCCCGACCAAAAGGCTGCCATCAAGCACCCCGTGAGCCTGCCCGTCGACACCTTCGCGGTGCTGGTTCCCGCCGAGGGGGTGACCGTGGAAGGCCAGGACCTGGTGCCCGGCGAGGTGCAGGATGTGCAGGGCATGCAGGTGCGCATCTACCAGGGCCCCGCGCTTGAGGCCGGTGACCTGGTGGATGTGCGGTTGAGCGGCTTCCCCAAAGAGGTCGCCGGGGGAACCGTCGCCGAAACGCCCACGGGCGGCGACTTTCTGGGGAACCTGACCGGC
>JALSPJ010000242.1 GCA_026985995.1 Anaerolineales bacterium | reverse complement strand
TCGGCGCGGGCGTAGACATCCCGGATGCTCCGGGCGGCCTGGAGGGCCTCGGACAGCAGGTGTGGGGGCAGGTGGGGGGCCAGGGACGCCAGGGCACGGGCGCGGACATCGGCATCCCGGATGCTCCGGGCGGCCTGGAGGGCCTCGGCCAGGGCTTCGGGGGCTTTGCGGGCCAGCACCGGGGCCAGCGCGGCCAAGGCATGGGCCCGCGTCCCCTCGTCCGGCATCTGGCGCAGGTGGGCTAAGGCCTGGGCCGGGGTCCACAGGTCGTTGTCCACCAGTAGCGCGGGCAGTTCCACCGGCAGGTTGGCGGCCAAGCTGTGCAGGCTGGCCTTTATCAAAGCCCAGCGTACCTGCAGACCCATGTCGCGGCGTTGGTCGGCCAGACGCCATAACCGCTCCAGGTCCTGCATGAAGAGGTCCGTGCGGCCCAGGCGGTCCAGCGCGGTGTACCAGCCGTGGCCGTGTTGTGCAGTTTCTTCCCGAAAAAGGGCTATCAGGGCCGCTGCGTCCCCGGCCTTGTCCATGTGCCAGGTGAGGTGTTGGTGGATGTAGCCGTCGTCGGGCAGGGTGTGCCACAGGCCGTTGTGGGTACGGGCCCGGTAGCGGGCCAGTACCTGACGGTGGGCCGCGGGCAGGGTCAGCCCCAGGCCGGGCAGGTCGCCTTCCTGGGTGGGTTGGGGCGGGGCGGTCAACAACCGGCGGGCCAGGTCGTGGAGCAGGTCGTGCAGCCGATAGGCCTGCTCCCCCCGCTGTTGCGACCCGGCCAGGAGCAGGGCTTTGTTGCGCAAAAGGCGCAGCCGTCGGCGGGCCTCCCGCACATCCACGGCCCAAAGGGTGGCCGTCATCGCCGGCGTGATGAGCACATCCTCGGGCAGCACGCCCAACCAGGCAAAGGCTTCCAGCAGGGGCCGGCGTAGGCGGCGCAGCGAAAGGTTGAACGAAGCGCGCAGGCTGAGGCGTTTGCGCTCCGCGGGCGGCAGGTCAGGCTCCCAGGCCAGGGGCCGTTCCAGGGTTTCCAGGCGAGCGATTTCGGCCCGCAGGTCGTCCAGCACCTCGGCCCAGGGCACGCCGTCTTCCACCTGGGCCGCGGCCAGTTCCAGGGCCAGGGGCAGGTAGCCCACCTCCCGGGCCAGTGCTGCCGCGGCCTGTTCTTCGGCACCGACGAGTTCCCGGCCCAGGCGTTTGCGCAGCAGTTCCATCGCCTGCTGGGGGGTGAGCACATCCAGTTCATACAGCTGCGCGCCCACGGCCCGGGCGATGTCGGCCTCCCGGGTGGTGACCAGCACCCGACACTTCGGGCCGCCGGCCAGGAAGGGCCGCACATGCTCCGGCCGCCAGGCGTCGTCCACCACCAGCAGCGCGGCCCGGTCGCGCAGCACGCTGCGCAGGTAAGTCGTGGCCTCTTCCACGCTCAGGGGGGTGTAATTTTCGCCCAGGGCGCGTATCCAGTTGGTGAGCAGTTTCAGCAGGTCGGGTTCCTGGCCCAGGGTGGCCCACAGAACGCCGTCGGGAAAGCGTTGGCGCACTGCATCCTGATGGGCCAGGTACGCGGCCAGGGTGGATTTGCCCACGCTGCCCAGGCCGTGGATGGCGCTGACCACCAGCACGCCG
>JALSPJ010000241.1 GCA_026985995.1 Anaerolineales bacterium | reverse complement strand
AATCCTCTCCCGGGTCACCGAGCCCACCGAGGGGTACGCGGAGCTCTACGGTCGGGTGGGTTCCCTGCTGGAAGTGGGCACCGGCTTTCACCCCGAGCTCACCGGCCGGGAAAACATCTACCTCAACGGCGCCATTTTGGGCATGCGGCGGGCCGAAATCGAACGCAAATTCGACGCCATCGTCGCCTTCGCGGGGGTGGAAAAGTTCATCGACACGCCGGTCAAGTTCTATTCCAGCGGCATGTATTTGCGCCTGGCCTTCGCGGTGGCCGCGCATTTAGAGCCTGAAATCCTGCTGGTGGACGAAGTACTGGCCGTGGGCGATGCCGAGTTCCAACGCAAAAGCCTGGGCAAAATGGGGGAAGTGGCCGCCTCGGGACGCACGGTGATTTTCGTCAGCCACAACATGTCGGCCATCCTGCACCTCACCCAGCGGGCCGTGGTGCTCGACAAAGGCCGCATCGTGTTCGATGGCCCCACCCCCGAAGCCGTCGATTTTTACCTCTCGGCCGGCATTCGCCGCTCGGGCGAGCGGGTGTGGACCGCGGACGAAATCCCCGCCTCGGCCCATCCCTTCCGCCCCCATGCGCTGCGGGTGCGGGACCCCAAAGGCCGGGTCACCGATACGCTGGCCGCGGCCCACGAGATTACGGTGGAATGGGAATACAGCCTGGCCGCGCCCATTCGCGGCCTGCGGGTGGGCCTCTACCTGCTCACCACCCGGGGCGAGTATGTGTTCACTTCCTTCGACACCGACGACCCCGCCGCGTACGAACAATGGCGAGAACGCCCCGCAGGGCATTACATCAGCCGGGCAGTCATTCCTGCGCACTTTCTCAACGAGGGGCGCTATGTGCTGGCCGTCAATGCCAGCACCTACGGGGTGCGCACCTACTTCCACGAGGAAAACGCGCTGTCGTTCCTGGTCGATGCCACCGGTGCGGTGGGGTTCCAATGGCCCGAGCGGCGTTTGGGCGTGGTGCGGCCGCTGCTGCGCTGGCACATCGAGCGGCTCGACGAGCGCCCCCGACCCGCGCCCCAACCCTCGGCGACCCAGCCCGCATCATAAGGGGAACCGGCCATGCCTGCGGCTACGGTGCGCATCAGGCCTTCCCCCTGGCCCTTGACCATCACCGCGCTGGCCCTGGCCGCGGTGGTGGCCTATAGCCTGCTGCTGGTGGGCGGCGATACCCGCCTGGCCCTGCTGCCGGGCCGGGACTTCGCGCCTCCGGGCCTGCCCACCATCCCTCGCAATGCCAAAGGCTACGACGGCCAGTTTGGGCTTTACATGGCCCTTTACCCGCCGCCCGAAGTGGCGCGCTATCTGGATGTGCCGGCGTATCGCTACCAGCGGGTGCTGTTGCCCGCGCTGGCCGGTTTGCTCAGCCAGGGCGACGCGCGGGCCTATGCCTGGGCCGCGTGGGCGGTGCTGGCCGCGGGGCATCTGCTGGGCGTGGCCGTGGTGCAGGGTTGGCTGCGCCAGTGGGGCCGCGACCAGACCTGGGCCCTGGTGTATGGCCTGTGGCCGGGGTTCATCCTGGCCTTTCGGGTAGGGCTGCCCGAGCCCTTGAGCTACGGCCTGGCCTGGGCCGGGCTCGAAGCCGGCCGCCGGGGGAAGACCGCATGGGCCTGGCTGCTTTTCCTGCTGGCCGTGCTGGCCAAGGAAACCGCGCTGGTGGTGGTGGCCGCCGCGGTGTTGGCCTGGCTGCGCAGCCACCCGCGACGCGCGCTGTGCCTGGCCTTGGGCGTGGGGTTGCCCTGGCTGGCGTGGCAGGCGGTGCTGGTCGGGCTCTTTGGACGGCCCGGCGTGGGCAGCGGCGGCGCGGGCGCCACGGGCTGGTCGTGGCTGCCCCTGGGCTGGCTGGCCCAGCTGGCCGCGGCCTCGCCCAAGGCCCTGTTCCTCTTCCTGGTCGTCATGGGTCCAGCGCTGCTCTGGCCCGTGCTGCTGGCCGCATGGTACAGCCTACAAGAATGGCGCGGCTGCCGCGGCTGGCGCGCGACCTGCCCGGACCTGTGGGTGTGGCTGCTCACCCTGCACGCGCTGGTGGCCTTGCTGCTGCCCTTCTCCACCTGGCGGGAACCCTTCGCGGTCATTCGCGTGCTGAGCGGCCCGCTGGCCGCGTTTTGGTTCTACAGCTGGCACCGCAGGCGGCTGTGGGGCTGGCGCCTCATGCTGGCCTATTGGATGGGATTGTGGGTTTTCGCCCTGGGTCGCATTTGAAGCCCGGCCCGTCGGGAGTATAATGAGCGCGGCGTACCCTTCCCCCTGCACCCCCAAGGAGTTGGACATGCGTACCCCCCTGGTGGCCGGAAACTGGAAAATGCACAAAACCGTCGAAGAGGCCCGCCACCTGATTTGGGCCATGCTCGAGCCCCTGCAGGCGGTGGAAGGCGTGGAGCGGGTGATTTGCCCGCCCTTCACCGCGCTGCTGCCGGTGGCCAATTTGCTCATGGGAACCGACCTTCGCGTCGGCGCGCAAAACATGCACTGGGCCGAAGAGGGGGCCTACACGGGCGAAATCTCGCCCCGCATGGTCGCGGAGTGGGCCCAGTTCGTCATTTTGGGCCACTCAGAGCGGCGGGCCTACTTCGCCGAAACCGACGAGACCGTGCGCCGCAAAGTGCGCGCCGCGCTGGCGCACGACCTGACGCCCATCGTGTGCGTGGGCGAAACCCTGGCCCAGCGCGAGGCCGGCGAAACCGAGGCCGTGGTGCGGGGGCAATTGCTGGCCGCGCTGGAAGGCCTGACCGCGGCGCAGGCCGCGCGGGTGGTGGTGGCCTATGAGCCCATTTGGGCCATTGGCACGGGCCGCGCGGCCACGCCCGAAGACGCGCAGCAAGTCATCGGCGGTGTGCTGCGGGCCGCACTGGCCGCCGCGTTTGGGGAACCCACCGCGCAGGCGGTGCGCATTTTGTATGGCGGCTCGGTCAAGGCCCACAACGCGGCCGGCTTCTTCGCCCAGCCCGACATCGACGGTGCGCTGGTGGGCGGGGCCAGCCTGGACCCGCAGCAATTCCCGGCCATTGTGCAGGCCGCAGCCAACGCGCGCACATAAGAGCACAGCGCTCCCATCCCAGGGCTTTGCCAGGTCTGAACCAAAGCACACAGAGACGCGGGGAGCACGATTATTCTCGCCGTGTTCTCCGTGTCTCCGTGTAATTCAGTGTCGTTGATGCCGTTGGGGTGAGAAAAGCCCTGGCTCGCGCCTGAAAGGGGCTGCCCACGGCAGGAAAGCGTGCTATACTGAAAACAGCCCAACCCGTCGATTGATTAATCGATGATGGCAGGCAATCCTTTCCTCGCGTCAGGAGGGTCTATGGAACGGGTCATTTCTGCCACCGAGGCCCGCATCCGCTTCGGCGAGTGGATGCGCCGGGCCGTGGAGCAAAACGAAACCATCGTCGTGCAGCGCGGCGGACGGCCTTATGTGGTGCTGCTGGCCTTCGAAACCTACCAACGCCTGCGCCCCGCCCGGCAGGCGGATTGGGAGCAGACCGCGGCTCGGATTGTCGCCTTAGGCCAACGCTGGCGCCAGGAGCGCGGTGACCTGCCGTTGGAACCGCCCCCCGAGGACCTCATCCGCAAAATGCGGGAGGAGCGGGATGCCCAACTCGGTTTGCCTTGACGCCAGCTTTGTCATTCGGCTGCTGAGCAGCGAGGCACCTGACGCGTTGGCCTTGCGTTGGTGGCGTCAGGCCATGGGCCAGGGGGTTGCCTTTTACGCGCCCCCTTTGCTCTACTTTGAAGTCACCAATGCCCTATACCAGTATGTGCGCCACCGCTTGCTCAGCCCCCAAACCGCAAACGCGCTCCTCGAACAAGCCCAGGCCTTAGACATTCGCCTTTACATGGACCCCGCGCTGCACCAGGCCGCCTTACAAACGGCCCACCGGCTGAAGCTGCCCGCCACCTACGACGCCCACTATGTGGCGCTGGCCCAGCGCCTGGGCGCGGAGCTGTGGACCGCGGACCAGCGCCTGGCCCGCACCTTGCGCCAGCAGGGTTTCCCGGTGCGAGTGCTGACACCTTGAGCACCTGGGGGGCCGCGCCACCCTCGCGCCTTTTGTGGTATGATGAAAGGGCATCGCTCCTCCCAACCATGGGGCCAGGAAAGCGCCATGACCGTCATCGTCCGCGTTCGGTTCCGCCCCGGCGGAAGCGCCTACGATTACGATGCCACCGCGTTGCCCCAGGTGCAGCGCGGTGACTTTGTGGTCGTGCCCACCCAATTCGGCCCCCAGGTGGGGGAAGTGCTGCAAGTGCGCCGCGAAGAGGCCGCCCTTCCCCCTGAGCCCCAGTCCCAAGGTCGGGCCTTAGAAGCCGTCTTGCGGCGGGCCAACGCGCAGGATTTAGCCCTCCGACATTTGCGCCAGGGCAAAGAGGTCGAAATTCTGGTCAATTTGCGGGCCAAGCTCAAGGCGCTGGCCCAGCGGGAGCGCCGCTATCGGCAAATTCGCATCGTCGAGGTGGAGCTCTCGCTGGACGACCGCCATGTGCGGGTGCTTTACACCGCCGAAAGCGACGAAGGCGGGCCCGGCGGCGCGCTGCGCAAAGCCGCCCAGCGCTTAGTGGGACCGCGGCAAGTGCACTGGGTGCGCTTAGGCCCGCGGGACGCTGCCAAACTCGCCGGCGGTGTGGGCGCGTGCGGCCTGCCCCAACGCTGCTGCAACGCCTTCCTGGGCAGCTTCCAAAGCGTTTCGGTGCGCATGGCCAAAGTGCAAAACATCTCCCTCAGCCCCACCGAAATCAGCGGCATGTGTGGCCGGCTGCGGTGCTGCCTGCGCTTTGAGTTCGAGCAATATGTCGAAGCCCGGCAAACGCTGCCCAAAGAGCGCAGCGTAGTGCAAACCCCCGAAGGCGTGGGCCGCGTCGTGGCGGTGCAGCCCCTGGCCCGCCAGGTGACGGTGGAAATTCCCGACAAAGGGCGCTGGACTTTTCACGGCGACGACATTGCGCCGGCCAGCCCCAACGGCTGCGCCAATTGCCCTCGGGCCGCCAGCGCCGCGTAAAAGCCCGGCTGCTCCTTTCCAACGACATCCAGGGGCTGCTCAGGCATTGCCAAAATCACACTGAGACACGGGGAGCACAAAGAAGCAGGGAGAATTATCCTACCCGCGCCCGCCGTGTCCCCGCGCGAGATGCTCAAATCGGTGTTGTTGAGGCCGTTGGCGTTAGAAAAGCCCTGCCAGGGCTTCGTTCTGACCTTGCCAAATGAACAAAATATGCTATGATAAAGGCGCCCCGCGAACCTGTCATATCGCGTTGCCGGATTATCTCATCCGGGCCCGGCCCAGGGGCGAACAGGCCGGGTACCTTGTTCATCTTTGGCGACCATTGCAGCGTGCCCGCCCTTTCCCATGCGGGTTATGAAGCTTTTCTCATGCCGTCACCCCCTGCCTGAGAAGGGGCGGCCCCAACCGCCCTTGGAAGAAGTGGCAAGCCGCACACCCTGACGCGTGCTCTCCCCTCGCCATCCCCCCCTCATTGAGGTATTGCCTATGCCTGTCAATCCCATTGCCGAGTTGGAAAAAGCCTCCCTGGCCGAATTGCGCCGCAAAGCTCGCGAGCTGAACATCCCCCGCTACAGCCGCTTGAAAAAAGAAGACCTCATCGTCGCCATTCGCCGCGCGCAGGCCGAGCGCGAAGGTCTGCAACTGCGGGGCGGCGTGCTGGAAATTCTGAGCGATTCGGGGGTGGGCTTCTTGCGCGCTCGCGGCTATCGCCCCGGGCCCGACGACATCTATGTCTCGTCCACCCAAATTCGCCGCCATGGGCTGCGGCCGGGCGACTTTGTGCTGGGCTATGTGCGCCCCCCGCGCAACACCGAACGCCACCACGCGCTGCTGCGGGTAGAAAGCATCAACGGCCTGCCGCCCCAGGCCGTGCGCAACCGGCCCCGCTTCGAGGACCTGGTGCCCATCTTCCCCGACCAGCGCTTCGACCTGGAGACCGACCGCTACACCCTGGCCACCCGCCTCATCAACCTGGTGGCGCCCATCGGCCGGGGCCAGCGCGGGCTCATCGTTTCGCCCCCCAAAGCCGGCAAAACCACCATCCTCAAGCAAATTGCCAACGCCATCTCGCAAAAATACCCCGAAGTGCACCTCATGGTGGTGCTCATCGGCGAGCGGCCCGAAGAAGTCACCGACATGGACCGCTCGGTGGACGCGGAAGTCATCGCCTCGACCTTCGACGAGCCGGTGCAATCGCATGTGCGGGTGGCCGAAATGGCGTTAGAACGGGCCAAGCGCCTGGTAGAAATCGGCCGGGATGTGGTTATCATGCTCGATTCCATCACCCGGCTGGCCCGGGCCTACAATCTGGTGGTCACCCCCTCGGGCCGCACCCTCACCGGCGGCCTGGACCCCTCGGCCCTCTACCCGCCCAAGCGCTTTTTCGGCGCGGCCCGCAACATCGAAAACGGCGGTTCCCTCACCATCATCGCCACCGCGCTCATCGACACCGGCTCCCGCATGGACGATGTGATTTACGAGGAATTCAAGGGCACGGGCAACATGGAGCTGCACCTCTCGCGCAAGCTGCAAGAGCGGCGCATCTTCCCGGCCATCGACATCACCCGCTCGGGCACCCGCCGCGAAGAACTGCTGCTGGGCCCCGACATCACCCAGCGGGTGTGGCTCATGCGCCGCATGTTCCACCAGATGATTGCCCCCCCGCCCCAGGGCGCGGGTATGGATGTGGCCAGCGCGACCGAGGCCATTCTGGAGCGCCTGCGCAAAACCAAGGACAATATGGAATTCCTCGAAACCCTCACCCAGGAGATTTAGCGGCCAGGTTGCCCCCGGGCCCAGGTGGCGGGGTTGGGGGAACCGGCGTCGGCCGTGCGCCGCGCATCAGGCCGGGCCGGCGGTCGGGCCCACGCCGCAGCCGCGCACCGGGCGCAACACCGCGACCACCCGGCCCTGAATTTCCACATCTTCCGCGGGCACATAGATGGGCGTATATGCGGCATTGGCCGGTTGCAGCCGCACCTGTTCCCCTTCCCGGTAGAAGCACTTCAGGGTCGTCTCGCCTTCCGATTTGATCCACGCGGCCACCATGTCGCCGTTATGCACCTCGTCGGGCGTGACCGGTTCCAACACCACGATGTCGCCGTGGTGGATGGACGCATCGACCATGGAGTCCCCGCGCACTTCCAGCGCGAAAAGGGGGCGCTTGGGGTGCGGCAACCAGCTGACCGGCACAGTGACCCATTCTTCCGCGTCTTCTAAGGTCACGCCGGCGGTGGTGATGGGCTGACCGGCGACGATGGTGCCCACCTTGGGCACGGCCTTCAGGCGCGGCAGGTCCTGCACTTCGATGCCCCGGGCAATGCCGCGGGGGTAATCGATGCGCCCG
>JALSPJ010000240.1 GCA_026985995.1 Anaerolineales bacterium | reverse complement strand
CTCCCGTTGGACCACCTGGGGCGGCGCTTTTTGGGCAAAAGGCCCGGCCAGTTGCTTCTCCAGCCGCGCAATCTGCGCCTCCACCTGGGCCAGCTTCTTTTCCAGGCGAGCCCGGGCCGCGGGGTCCAGCCTGGGCAGGCGCAGGTAGGCCACCCACGAGCCGGCCACCATGGCCGCCGCCCCCTCCGGCGCCGCACCCTGGGCCACGATTTCCGTTTGGGCCGGGTCCAGGCGCGCCAGCAGGGCCAGGCCCTCCCGCACGGTGGCCAGGTCGGCCGCATCATCGCCGGCCACCACCCGCGCGGCCAGCTTGGTCTTGGGGTCCAGCTGCTGCTCGGCCCGATAGTGGCGAATGGCCCGCACCAAAGCCTGCAGCTGGGCGAACTTGCGCACTTTGTCGTCTTCCCACCCCTCGGGTGCGCGGGTGCGCGGCCACGGAGCCACAATGAGCATGTCGGCCCATCCATCGTCGAAGGCAAATTCCCCGGCGCGGGGACCAAAGTGGGCCTGCACCGCGGCCTTGAGATGCCCCCATAGGGCCTCGGTCACGAACGGCGTGTAGGGGTGCAACAGGCGCAGCCCCGCGTCCAGCACCTTCACCAGGGCCTGCATGGTGTAATAAGCCCGGTCGCCGCCGGCGGCCAGTTGGGGTTTGGCCATTTCCACATACCAGTCCGCGAACTCGTTCCACAGGAATTCGTAAATCAACTTCCCGGCCTCGCCCAACAGGTAACGCTCCAACAGCGCGTTCACCTGCCGGATGAGGTCTTGCAACCGGGCCCAAATCCACGAATCGGCCAGGGTCCACGCAGGTTCCCCCTGGGGCTGCCGGGGAACCTGCGGCAGGCGGCCCAACACGAAGCGGCCCAGGTTCCACACCTTGTTGGCGAAGTTGCGATTGGCCGCGATTTTCTTCATGCTCAAGTTGAGGTCATTGCCCGGCGCGTTGCCCACCAGCAGGGTGAAGCGCAGCGCGTCGGTGCCGTACTGCTCGATGACCTCCAGGGGGTCGATGACATTGCCCAAAGTCTTGCTCATCTTGCGGCCGTGCTCATCGCGCACCAGGCCGTGCAAATACACGATGCGGAAGGGCACCTGGTCCGTGAACTCCAGGCCCATCATAATCATGCGGGCCACCCAGAAAAAGAGAATGTCGTAGCCCGTTTCCATCACTGTGGTGGGGTAGAAATAGCGGTAATCGGGCGTGTCTTCGGGCCAGCCCAGGGTGGAAAAGGGCCACAGCCCCGAGGAAAACCAGGTGTCGAGCACATCGGCCTCTTGCACCAGGCGGGTGCTGCCGCACACCGGGCAGCGTTCGGGGGCTTCCCGGGCCACGATAGGCTTGACGGCCAAATCCACCTTCATGTGCGCGGCCTTCTCCAGCACATCGGGCCGGGCCAGGCCCTGGGCTTCCAGTTCGGCATAGGTGGCCACTTCCACCTGCCGGCCGTTCACTTCCAGCGGCGGGTTGAAGATGAAGCGCACATGCTCGGCCTGCCGTCGGCCATCGTCCGCGGTGCAATCCATGCAATACCAGGCCGGAATGCGATGCCCCCACCACAACTGTCGCGAGATGGTCCAATCGCGGATGTTTTCCAGCCAGTGGTAATACACCTTGGTGAAGCGCTCGGGGATGATGCGAATGCGGCCTTCCCGCACGGCCTGCAGCGCGCGGCGGGCCAGGGGTTCAATGCGCACGAACCATTGCACCGAGGCCAGGGGCTCGATAGGCTCGCCGCCCCGCTGGGCCACGGGAATGCGATGGGTGTAGGGTTCCTCTTTGATGACCAGACCCGCGGCCCGCATGTCTTCCCACAGCCGCGCCCGGGCCTCGAAGCGCTCCAGCCCCGCGTAAGGCCCGGCCAGCGCGTTCATGTAACCCCGCTCGTCCATCACAATGCGCACCGGCAGCCCGTGGTCCCGGCCAATCTCGAAGTCCGTGGGGTCGTGGCCCGGCGTAATCTTCAGCGCGCCCGTGCCGAACTCCCGGTCCACCCGCTCGTCGGCAATCACGGGAATGCGTCGGCCCAGGATGGGCACCACCACCTCCCGGCCCACATAGGCCCGGTAGCGCGGGTCTTCGGGATGCACCGCGACCGCGGTGTCGCCCAAAATGGTCTCGGGCCGCGTCGTAGCCACGGGAATGTATTCCCCGCTGTCGTCGGCCAGCATGTATTTGAAGAAGTAGAGCTTGCCCTGGACCTCCTTGTATTCCACCTCCAGGTCCGACACCGCGGTTTGCAACCCCGGGGACCAGTTGATGACCCGATAGCCGCGGTAAATCAGCCCCTTTTCCCACAAGCGCACGAAGGCTTCCATCACCGCGCGATACAAATCCGGGTCCAGGGTAAACTTTTCCCGTTCCCAATCGCACGAAGCCCCCAACCGGCGAATTTGGGTGGTAATGATGCCACCGTACTTGCGTTTCCAGGCCCACACCCGTTCCTCGAACGCCTGGCGGCCCAGGTCGTAGCGGGTCTTGCCTTCCCTGGCCAGGGCCCGTTCCACCATCAATTGCGTGGCAATGCCGGCGTGGTCCGTTCCGGGCACCCACAAAGCTGGCTTGCCCTCCATGCGCTTCTGGCGCATGAGCATATCTTCCACCGCCACCATCATCGCGTGGCCCAGGTGCAGTTCACCGGTCACATTGGGCGGCGGCATGGAAATCACGAAAGGCTCGACGGAAGGGTCGAAGCCCGGCTTGCGGGGGTCGTTCCACGGTTTGAAATAGCCTTTGCGCTCCCATTCCGCGTACAGCCGGGATTCCTCTTGCCGAAAATCGAAGCGTTTGGGCAGGGTTTGCTTGTCCATACCAGCCTCCTGGGGTTGGGGGAAGGGCTCCGCTCAGGCCCGCGGGCGCCGCGCGGGCCGGCGGGCATACAAGGCCGCGGCCACCGCGGCTGCGGCCAGGCCCTTGAGGGCATCGGGCAACACGAAAGGCCACAGACCCAGCTGCAGCGCGCGGGTCAGGCCGCCGACGAAGGGGCTCAGCCACAGCAGGCCCACGGCATACAGCGCGGCTTCGCCCAAAAAGAAGGCGGCCCAAAAGCGCGGGGCCGTGGGCGGTGTGCGCTCGGCCAGCGCGCCGACCACCGCGGCCATGGCCACGAAGCCCCACAAATAGCCCGCGGTGGGGCCCCACAAATAAGCCGCGCCGCCGCCCTGGCTGAACACGGGCAGGCCCAGCGCGCCCCAGGCCAGATAGAGCAGCACCGCCTGCACCCCGCGCCGCGCGCCCAAGGCCGCGGCCAGCACCAAAACCGCAAAAGTTTGCCCGGTGACCGGCACCGGCGTGAAAGGCAAGGGCACCCGCACGCGCGCGGCCAGGGCCAGCAGCGCGCTGCCCGCCAGCACCCAGGCCAGCGCGGCCCAACGGGTGCCAGGCTGCACCAAAGGCCGTGGTTCGGTTTGGGGCCAGAAAAGCGACGCAAGCAACGCCATGAGAACCTCCGCGTAGAAGTGTGGTTAGAAGTTGGGAGTTGGTGGGTGGAAGTTGGCTTCTTGCTCCCTGCTCCCTGCTCTCTGCTCCCTGCTCCCTGCTTTTAAACACCCACCCCCGCCCTCGTCCCTGCCGAGGACGAAAGGCGGGGGCTTGCCTTCCGCGGTACCACCTCGTTTCGCCGGGCCTTGCAGCACCGACGCGCTCACCGCCCACCACGCCCGCCCCCGCGGGGCGTGACGCGCAGGGCCAGGGCGATAACGGGCCCACCCGAACCGCTCTACTCGCCGCCTAAGCGCGGCTTTCTGCGGCCCCGTTTCGCCGGGCGACCTTCGGCAACCCTGCACCGAGGCCCGCTTGCAGCCCAGGGCGGGCCCTCTCTGGCGGCCGGTCGTTGCCTACTCCTCCCGGCGCGGTTGGCTTATGACCATGCGCCCCGATTATACGCGCCCGGCCCGGCTCCCGTCAAGCCTCGCGCCGGCAGTGTTATACTTCCCCCGCATCTCGACCCACAGGACGGTGCGTCATGCTCTTGCGCCATGCCAACGAACGCCGCCGCTTTTTCCGTTTTGCCATCGTGGGCACCATGGGCGCGGTGGTCGATTTCGGCACCTTCAACCTGCTGCGCTGGCTCACCGGCCTCTCGCCCGTGGTGTGCAGCGTGCTCTCCTTCACCCTGGCCGTGACGCACAATTTCGTGTGGAACCGCTACTGGACCTACCCCGAATCCCGCTCCAAGCCCTTGTGGCGGCAAGGGTTGCAATTCTTCGTCCTCAACACCGTCGGCGCGGCCATTCGCACGCCCCTGTTCGCCTGGTGGCGGGGCCCTCTGGTAGCCTGGATGCAAAGGCTGCATCTCCCCGGCCCCTTGCCGCCCCAAACCGTGGGCGAAAACCTGGCCCTGGCCCTGGTCATGGTGGTGGTGCTGTTCTGGAACTTCTTCAGCAACCGCTACCTGACCTACAACGATGTGCGCATTGGGGCCTGAAGGGGGAAGAGGTTAGAGGCTGGTGGTTGGAAGTTTGCAGGGGCACGCTTGCTGACCGCTGACCGCTCACCGCCCTTTTCCTTCCGTGCCCATCCGTGTTTATCTGTGTTCATCCGTGGTTTTCTCATTATCCGCGGTTATCCGCGTGCATCCGCGGTTTCATCCCCCCGGCGCAGCACACGGCGCCCCTACCGCGTGGCCCCGGTTAGGCCCAGCCCAGGAAGCGGGCCAGCCATTCGCCGTTGTAGAGCGCGCCGCCCGCGGCCCCGCGCACGGTGTTGTGCGACAAAATCTCCAGCTTCAGGCCCAGCACCGGGTCGGGACGCACCCGGCCGACCACCGTGGTCATGCCGCGGCCGGTCAGCCGGTCCAGGCGGGGCTGCGGTCGGTCGGGTTCCTCACGCACCAGCAGCACGGGCCGGGGCGTAGAAGGCAGGTCCGCGGTTTCCGGGGGCGGGGCATAAGCAGCCAGCGCCTCCCGGGCCTCGGCCGGCGAAACGGGCCGCGCGGTGCGCAGGCTCACACTGAGCAAGTGGCCGTCGGTCACCGGCACCCGATGCACGCTGGCCGAAAGGGTAATGTCGGCCAGGCGCACCCCCTCATCGTCCAGCATCCCCAGCAGCTTGCGGGGTTCCCATTCGATTTTGTCCTCTTCGTTGGCGATGTAGGGGATGACATTGTCGGCGATGGCCAGGGCAGGCACACCCGGATAGCCCGCGCCCGACAGGGCCTGTAGGGTGACCACCACCGCGTGGGTCACCCCGAAGGCGTCGTGCAGGGCCTTGAGGGGTGCGACCAGCCCGGTGGTGGAGCAGTTGGGGTTGGTGATGATGGCGGCCGGCCAGCCGCGCCGCGCGCGTTGGGTTTCCACCAGCCGAATGTGTTGGGGGTTGACTTCGGGCATGAGCAGGGGCACATCGGGCTCCCGGCGGAACGCGGACGCGTTGGAGCACACCCACACCCCCGCGGCCGCGAGCGCGGGTTCCACCTGCCGGGCCACGGATGCAGGCAACGCGGAAAAAGCCAGTCGCGCGCCGCTTTGGGCCACGGCCGCCGCAGTGGTGGGCAGCACCGGCAGGGACGCGGCCCAGGCGGGCAAAGGCGTGTCGAGCAGCCAGGTGGCGGCTTCCGCGTAGGTTCGCCCCGCGGAGCGCTCCGAGCCGGTGAGCGCCACCACACGGAACCAGGGATGGCCATCGAGCAGCTGCACCAGACGCTGGCCCACCATGCCGGTGGCCCCTAACACGGCAACGGGAATGGCTGGCGTAGGCATTGGGGGGACCTCCAGGAGTTGGGGGGAGTTAGAGGTTGGAAGTTGGAGGTTGGTAGGTGGTAGTTGGAGGTTGGAAGTTGGCGTGGTGCTTCCAACCCCTATCCTCCAACCACCATCTTCCAACCCCTATCCTCCAACCACTATCTTCCATCTTCTACCCTTTATTCTTCCCCTTCGCTGACCGCAAACACTTTTTCCAACAGCGCCCGGGCTTCGGCGGGGGTCATGCGCACGGGCTTGGCAAAGTCCACGAAGCGAATGGGTACCAGGCGGGTGCTGATGTGGCGGTTGGCGTAGAAGTAGTGCAGCGCGATGAGGGCCTGGTCGCCGTAGGGGGTGGTGCCTTTCTGGTCGAAGAACAAATTGCCCAGGCCATAAGTGAGCAACGCGCCCCGATAGAACGCCATGCCGTGGGGATGGTGGGCCTGGCTGCCGCTGACGATGACCGCGCCGGCCTCGGCCATGCGCCGAAAGTCGGCCTTCATGCTGGCCGGCGGGTCGAAGACATAATACTCGTGGTGCTGAAAAGTCACGATGGGCAAATACCCCTGGGCCCGCAGTTCCTGCACCTGACGGGTGAGAAAATCCCAGTCGCAGGCAGCCGCGCCGGGGTAATGGGCCGCGGCCCGGGCATAGCCCCCGCCCTTGGCGTTGCAGCCCACGAACGCGATGCGGTTGCCGTGGTGCTCGAACAGGGCCGGACGGCGGGCGTCGTCCAGATTTTCGCCGCCGCCGTAATAGGCCCACCCCCGCTCGCGATACATTTGCACCGTGTAGAACACCGCGTCGGGCCCGCGGTCGTTGAAGTGGTCTCCGGTGAGCTCCACCACATCGGTGCCCACGGCTTCCAACAAGGCGATGTAGCGCGGGTCGCTGCAGAACTTCAGCCCCTGCTGCACCGGGTTGGGCGGTGGGCAGGTGGGGTCGAAAGGCACCTCGTTGCTGATGTGGGTAATGTCGGCCGCGGCCAGCAGGGGGCCGATGTCTTCCGCGGGGTAAGTGAGGCCCTTCATTTCCATGGTGTACGCAGTGGCCCGCACCAGCGCGGTCACGCCGGTCATGGCCACCACGGTCAGCCGGTCGGGGGAAAAATTGGGCCGCAGCGCGGGCGGCTGCACCTGGGGCGGCAAGGGCTCCCGCAGTTCCCAGGTCAGGGGCAGCCGCAGCCCGTAGCCCTCGTCCCAGGGGTAGCGTCCGTCCACGGGCAGCACCTTCCAGCGGGGCTCCAGGGCCTCGAAAGGCACGATGGCCCAGCCGCCGCGTTCCCACACCGTGGCCAGCAAGGTCTCTGGGGGAACCTGACGCACCGCGTTGGGGTCGGACGGGCCCCAAAAGGCCTGCAGCGCGGCCGCGGTCTCGGGGGTGACCCACAACACCGGGCCCGGGCCCGCGCCCCGCCAGCGGGTCTGCAGCGCGTCCAAAGCCGCGCCCTCGTCAAGGCTGAAGAAGGGGGCCACCAGCGCGTAGGTCCAGGCGCCGGCCATGGCCCCGGCGTCGGGCGCGGTGGCCCAGGTCAGCCGCGCGGTGGCCTGGTCGGCCGCGGCGGCCGGTTGCCAGCGGTCGGTCGGCTGGGGCGGGGTGAGGAACTCGCGAACCACCGCGGGCACCTGGGGGGCCAGGGCCCAAGTGTAGACCTGGAGCGTGGGGGTGGGCACTGGCGTGGGCG
>JALSPJ010000239.1 GCA_026985995.1 Anaerolineales bacterium | reverse complement strand
ACTGCCCCCTCGGGCCACACCCGGGCCAGTGCAGCCGCGTCGATGGCCGCCACATCTTCCAGGGGCAGCACCCAGGCAGGGCCCAGGCAGGCTTCCAGGTCGACCTGAGCCACCGTGCGCCCATCGTCGAGGAAGTGGTCCGGCGCGTCGATGTGGGTGCCGATGTGCACCGTGCCGCTCAGGCGGGTCACATTGGCCAGCGCGCCCTGGCTCATGTGGGCGAAACGCTCCACCACCAGGGGCGGGTCGCCGGGCCACACGGGCAGGCGTGACGACAAAGGCAGGGAGATGTCATAGTAGGGCATGGGCGTCCTCCAGGGGAACCTCGGGATAAAGCGCGTGCACATTGGCCCAGCCGCGTTGGGCGGCCACGGGCGGCAGGCCGCGACGCTTGAAGCGCAGATACCAGCGGCCCAGCGCGGTCAGGCCCAGCCCGGCCAACAGGCTGAACACGGCCCGATGGGCTTCGCGCGCCGCGGTGGGCGGGTGCAACCACCAGGCGCGGGCATAATGGGCCAGCGCACGCCAGGGGTGGCCGCCGTCGAGCCAATAGCGGGCCGCAAAGCGATGCGCCGCGGCCCACACCGCGCGCGCGTGTCGGCGATAGACGGCCGCGAAGGTCGGGTCGGTGCTCAGCCAGCGGGCCAACCGCAGGGCCTCGGCCCCAAACCCCGCGGCCTGGGCCAAATTCTTGGCCTGGGGGTGATAACGGGCAAAGGCCCACACCTGGGGCACATACACCGGTGGCCCCCAATCTCGGGCCATGCGCAGCCACAGGTGGTGGTCCATGAGGAACCGGAAACTCGGGTCCACCCCCCCGGCCTGCTCGTAGGCCGCGCGGCGGAAGAACACCGCGGGTTGGGGCAAAATGTGCAGGGTCATCAGCGCGGGCAAATCCCACGGGCCGCCGCGATGGTGGTGGAAGGGCCGGCCCGCGGCGTCGATGGAAAGCGCGTCGCCCACGACCCACCCGGCCCGGGGATGCGCCTGCAGGGCCCGCACCGCGGCCGCGATGGCGCCGGGCGCGTACATGTCGTCGGAATTCAGCCAGGCCAAAATGTCGCCCCGGGCCCGGGCAAAGCCTTTGCGCAGCGCGTCGGCCTGGCCGGCGTCGGGTTCCGACACCCACCACGCCAAACGCGGGGCATAGCGCCGCAGCACTTCCACGCTGCCGTCGGTGGAACCGCCATCGACGACGATGTACTCTACCCGCGGGTAGTCTTGCCCCAGCACCGAGCGCAAGGTGTGCGCCAGAAACGCGGCCTGGTTGTAGGAAGGTGTGACCACGCTGACCAGGGGTTGGGTGCTCGTCATGGGAGAAATTGTACCGCGGAAGGAATTGGAGGTTGGAGGTTGGAGGTTGGAGGTTGGAATGGCTATACGCATTGTGGGGCCGGGAAAAGCGGAGCGGCCGCCTCATCTGGCCGCGTCGACCGCCCCAAGTTGTGCTATGCTAAGAATAGACCTCACCCCTCGGAGGCGGCTATGGCCATCGACGAACAACGGGTCATCCAAATGGTACAAGCCGAATCCGTGCTCATCGACAAGCAAGGCGTGGTCGCGCTGTATGAGGCCGTGCGCAAGATGATGGGCTTTGGCCTGGGAGGGTTGCTCTACCGGGCCGGTAAAACCGCGGGACGCCAAAGCGCCGCGCTGTTGGCCCAGCGGCTGGGCATCGCCGGCGAAGAACTGCTGGACGCGCTGGTCATCGCCTTCAACGCCGCGCATTGGGGCCAGGCCCGGCTGGAGCGCCACAGCACGCCCTGGCGCCTGGAGGTGCGGGATTCCCTGCTGGCCGCCAACACCCAAAGCAAGAAACCCGTTTGTCACCCCATTGCCGGCTATTGGGCCGGTTTTCTGGAAACCGCTTTACAGCGTGAAGTCGAGGTGCGCGAAGTGGCCTGCGCGGCCACCGGCGCGGAGGCTTGCATCTTCGAAATCCACTGGAAGGGGTGAGCGCATCACCAGCAGGGGTTGCGGCCCTGTTCCCGCGCGCCTTCAGGTGAGGCGGGAAGCGGCCACCGAGGCGCGGGTCAATCTTCCCCCATGGAATCGTCGGGAACCAGCCCCAAACGCCGGGCTTCTTCATACGACAGCGCGTCCGCGTCGATGCGCAGCAAGTCGGTGCCTTTGCGGGACGCGGCTTCCTGCCAAAACGCATCGGGGTCCAGATTGGCCTGGTTGAGGTCCAGCGCATCCAGGGATTCCAACAGCGCGGCGACGCTCTCGTCGAGTTCCAGCTCCGCGGTTTCACGCGCTTCTTCTGCGGGCAACCCTGCGCCTTCGGTTTCGGGGGGCAGCGCATCGGCCATCGTTTCCGCCTCCCGGGCCACATGCAGCTCGCCACTGCGAGCGTGTTCCAAAATGCCCATGCGGGCCAACACTTCCCGCACTTCGTGCACCACTTGCCGCATGGCCGTCGCGTGGGCCACTAAGGCCGGCGTTTCGTCTTCGGGCAGCGGCGCAACCCACAAAAGCATATAGTAGGCTGCCACGGGAACCAGCGCGTACTCCCACTCGGGGCCCTGGAAGTAGAAGATTTGCTCCGGCAGCCCCTGGCCCAAGGCCCGGGCCAGGTCCAACCCCGCGCCGTGCAAATAGACCAGGGGGCGACGCAGCCCCTCGGTGACCTCGGTGGGCAGCGCGCCCGGACTGCGCATCAACACCCGCCCTTCGTCGTCGAGCAAGGCTACGGTCTCCACCCGGCTGGCGGAGCGGGCTTCGGCCAGCAAATCGGCCAGGCGCTGGTTGGATTCTTCATACGAAAGCGCGCCCGTCTCCCCTGCGGCCTCGTCTTCCGCCGGTTCCTCAACCAACCCCAGGGCATCGCGCACCGCGGCCGTGAGGTCCACGATGTTGACGGGCTTGAAGAGCACTTCTTCGACCGGAAGCTGACGCAACGCCCGCCGGGCCTGGCCCTCATCCCAACCGGTGAGCACGATGAAACGGGTATGCGGGTAGGCCCGATGCACCCGGGCGATGAGCTCGTGCCCTTGTAAGCCGGGCAATCCCAAATCGACGATGAGCAAATCCGCGGGACGCAAGGCGAGTTCCAACAGCGCCTCCTCGCCCGAAGGCACATCCCGCACATCCAGATGCTCGCCCAGCAACTCTTCCAGGCTCACCCGCACCAGGCGGGCCACTTCCCGCTGGTCGTCGACCACCAAGACAAAAAAACGCCCCATACGCCACTCCCGGCCTGCGGCCCTTGGTATGGACAAATGCGCCCCCCATTATACCCGGATTTACGCGCATTTGGGGATGATTTCCGCCAACCCACGGTTTTTTCGGCAAGGCGCCAGCGCACGCCGCGAGCATTGACGCGGCCCGGTCGGGCCGCTATACTGAAGGCCCATCCTTTGCCAGGAGGCCAACCATGTCCCGCGCACGACGCCAACGGGAGCGCGAAATGCAACAAGCCGGCCGCTTACCGCCGGGTCAGTCCCTCACCGAAAAGTTCCCCGTGCTGCACTACGGCCCCATTCCGCCTTTCAACCCCGCCACCTGGGATTTTCGCGTGTGGGGTGAAGTGGAAACCCCGCGCACCTGGAGCTGGGACGAGTTCAACACCCTGCCCCGCACCCGGGTGGTCATGGACATCCACTGCGTGACCCGCTGGAGCAAGTTCGACACCGAATGGGAAGGGGTTTCGGTGCGCACCCTGGTGGAACAGGGCTACATTCGCCTCAAGCCCACGGCACGTTTCGTCATTTTGCACGCGGAATACGGCTTCACTGCCAACCTGCCCCTGGAGGTCGTCTTGCAAGACAACTTCCTGCTGGCCACCCACTACGCGGGCCAGCCCCTCACCCCCGAGCACGGTTACCCCTTGCGCGCGGTCATCGGGGTCATTCCCGACCGCAAGGACCTCAAAACCACCTACTTCTGGAAGGGGGCCAAGTGGCTGCGCGGGCTGGAGTTCAGCCCCGTGGACAAGCCCGGCTTTTGGGAGCGGGCCGGTTACCACAACGAAGCCGACATCTGGAAGGAACAGCGCCTGCAGTTCTGAACCCTCACCGCCCCGCCGCCCTTTGGGGGACGACCACCACCTGCACCCGCTCGGTCCACCATGGCATCCAGGGCCAAAACCCGGGCCACACCTGCACCCGGGCCGCGGCCACCTGGGGCCAGGCAGCCTGCCACACGCGCGGCGCGGCGGCCACCGGGCGTCCGCGGGCCAGCGCAGCCACCCGCTCCCGCCGCGGGGTCGGGTACACCAGCCGTCGCGCTTCCACAGTCCACGCCCATCCCTCCCCCTGGGGAACCGGCTCCCCTTCGGCCTTGAGCCAGCGCCAGGTCAGGGAACCCGGCACGGCCCGCCAGTCGGGCTCCAGCCGCGCGTCCAGCGCGGCGTTCAGGAACGCGGCCACTTCGTCGGGCGTCACGCCCCAGGCCCGATAGCGCTGGCGCAGGGTCAAGCGCAACACCGGCGTCGCCGCGGGCTCGGGTGGGTCGAAGCGAGCGGCCTCGGTCTCCACCAGGGCCAAACTCGCCGGCGCCCACAACCCAAACCGGGCCGCCAGCCGCGTCGCGGCCCGCGCTTGCAGCGTGGCCTCGGCCTTGCGGCGCAAAAAGGCGTAATCGTCGGCCGCCGGCCAACGCACGCGCAAATCGGCCCCGCCGGTGGTGGGCTCGGGGTTAGTGGCCGTGACCTGCAGGTCCCACGGCGGCAGCACCAGCCGCAAGTCGTGGGCCGGGCGGTTGCCCTGCGCGCCGGGGGTCAGGGCCTGCACCGGCACCACCACCTCTTCGTCGGGGGAACCCGACAGCCGGACCGGGCGGGTGGTTTCGAAGACCACCTCAGGCGCGGCCACGCTGGCAATACGCACCCCCGCGGGCAAAGTCAGCGCCTCGGCCCGCAAAGGACGCAGCACCACCTCCCCCCGGGCCGCGGCCGCCGGCCAGGCGCGCAACGCGCTGGTTTCCCGCGCGAAATCGTCGGCCACGGTCACCGTGGCCGGGGTGAGCGCGGCGAACCCCGGCCCCCCGCCCGGGCGGGCGCGCAGCACCAAAGTGGCCTGCTGCGTCCGCGGGGGCACTTCCAAAGTCACCCGGGCCCCGGGCAGCAGAAAGCCGGCCAAAACCAGCACGGCCAACACCCCCGCGGCCAACGCAGCCCAACGCGCGGCCGGGGACAAAGGCCGGGCCGCGGCCACCGGTCGGGCGTCCCGCCCGGGTTTGACCCGCCGCCGGGGGCGCCGCACCCGTCGCCGCGGGCTACGCCAGGGTTGCCGCAGGGCTTCGGCTTCGGTGGCAAACACGGGCACCCCGGCCTGCCGGGCCCAGGCAGCCACCCGCGGGTCCCGGGTGACCAGCGCCAGCCGCGCGCCCAGGCGGGCCGCGTAACGACGCAACAAGACGAAATCCAACACCCCCTGCAATCGCGGCCGCCCGACTTCGGGCCACACCAGCAGCACCCGCGGAGACCGGGCCCACAGCAGCCGGTCCTGCAGCGTGGCCACATCGTCGTAAGTGCGCAGGTGGAGCACCGCGGTCTTCATGCCCTCAACGCCACAACCCCACGCCCAGGGCAAACGCCAGGGCATACAACAACGCCAAACGCCCCGTTTGGGCCAGCACCGGGTTCAGCGCCCGCCCGCGAGCGCGGCGCAAGGCCTGCCAGGCGCGCCAGGCCCACGGCAAAGTGAGCACGACGGCCAGCGCGCCCCTGGGCCACAGGCCCGCGGCCACGGCCAGCCCGGCCAGCCCATACGGCCCCAACACGCACAGGGCATATTCGGCCCGACTGCCCGCGGGGCCTAAGCGCACGGCCAAAGTGCGCTTGCCCGCGCGGCGGTCGGTTTCCAAATCCCGGTAATTGTTGACCACCAGAATAGCGGTATTGATGCAGCCCAGGGCCAGGCCCAAGACCCACGCGGCCGGGTGCCAGTGGCCGGTTTGCAGGTAATAGGTGCCGGCCACGGCGAACAGGCCGAAATATAGCAACACGAAAACTTCCCCCAGCCCATGATAGGCAATGGGATAAGGCCCGCCGCTGTAGGCCCACGCGGCCACGATGGCGCTCAGGCCGATGGCCAAAATGGGCCAGCCGCCATAGTACACCAAATACAGCCCCAGCAGCAAGGCGAGAGCAAACACCAGCGCCGCGGCCCGCAGCACCTGCCGGGGCGTGCGCCAGCCCAGGGCCGTCACCCGGGGCGGCCCCAGCCGCGCCGCGGGGTCGTCGGCCCCGCGCTGGTAATCTTGCGCGTCGTTGGCCAGATTGACGCCAATTTGCAACAACAGCGCGGTCAGCAAAGTCACCGCGGCCACCAGGGGCTGCCACGCGCCGTGGGCCCAGGCCAGGCCCAGCCCGGCCAGCACCGGCGCGGCCGCCGCGGGCAGCGTTTTGGGCCGCGCGGCCAGCCACCACACCCGCCAGGCCGCGGGCACCTGCCCAGGTTCTGCGGATTTCACCATTGGCCTCCTGCTTCCTCGCCCCTCACCCCATCACACCAACGGCAAACGCATGTCCATATCGCGAATGGGCGGGCGGTCGCCCGGGTGGTGGGTGATGTGCAGCACCACAATGCTGATGTCATCCGCGGCCCGGCCCGCGTCCAGGTCCAGCGCATCGGCCATGAGCGCGTCGGCCACGGTGCGGGGCGTGGCGTGGGGCTGCCGCGCGTAGTGGGCAAAAGGCGCGCCCGGGTCCCAGGTGCGGCCGGTGCGCACACCGGCGTGGGCCAACCCGTCGGTGAACATCAGCGCCCACAGCCCGGCCTCCAAGGGGAACTCTTCCACCACGGGTCGGGTGTGCCGCCGCAGGCCCACAGGCGTGGTCGGGGCTTCCAGACGCAACAACGCATCCCCCCGCAGCACGAACACGGGCAGCGGGTTGTTGCGGGTGATGACCAGGGTGCGGGTGTCCATGTCGATGGAGAGAATGTTGAGGGTGGCCTGCACGCGCCCGCCCCGTTCGGCGTAGAGGTAATCGGACGCGGCCCGCGCGGCTGCGCCATCGCGCACGCCGTCGGCCAGCAAGGCCACCACCTTGCGCACCACCATGTTGGCAATGTGCTTGGCGCTGCGGCCCGAACGCTGCCCATCGGCCAGCACCAGCGAAAGCCCGCCCAACGGGCGCTCGATGACCTCTAAGGTGTCGCCGCTCTCCCGGGTGGCATATTTGCGCACCTTGGAGACGGCCAAATCGACGCGCAGCCCTGCGGTATACATCCCGCTACCCTCCAGCCACTAACCACCAGCTTCCAGCTTCCAAGGCATCCTGCGCCTCCCGTGGGCGGGGGAACCGACGGGCCTCGAGGCTCACACCCCGGTCGTGGTGGGTTCCCCTTTCACCGCCCGAAAGAGAATGCCCCGCGCCCGGCCCGGCAACGGCTCCCAGGTCACCGTGCCTTGCAGGCCCAGGGGCGCGTACACTTTGTGGAACGCGTCTTGCAGCGACGCGGCCCGGCCCGAAAGC
>JALSPJ010000238.1 GCA_026985995.1 Anaerolineales bacterium | reverse complement strand
CGTTGTGCACCACCACGATGCGCCCGTTTTGGCTGCGATGGGGGTGGGCATTGTAGACCGTGGGTTCGCCGTGGGTGGCCCAGCGGGTGTGGCCGATGCCCGGCGAACCGCTGACGGGCTGCTGGGTTACGATATCGACCAGGCCTTGTAATTTGCCCACATTGCGCCGAATTTCGATGTGCTCGGGGCCGACATAGACCGCAATACCTGCGGAGTCGTAGCCGCGGTATTCCAGGCGCTTCAGGCCGTTGAGCAGAATGGGCACCGCGTCGCGCGGGCCAATGTAGCCAACAATACCGCACATGGTTCGACCTCCTCAATCGCGGCGGCTGAAGGACGAGGCCAGGGTGACATAGTAGAGCAGCTGCATGAGTGCGCTGAAAAACGCGGCCACATAAGTGAGGGCCGCGGCGTTGAGCACCTGGTTGACCCCACGCACTTCGTCCTGGCCGCGCACCAGGCCGGTTTGCTGCAGCAGGCGTTTGGCCCGGGCCGAGGCGTTGAATTCCACCGGCAGGGTGACCAGGGTGAAGGCCACGCCAATGGCAAACACGCCCACGCCCAGCCAAATCAGGTTGGCCCAGCGCAGCACGAAGCCCAACATCAAGAAAATCCAGCCCAGGTAAGAGCCGAACTGCACCGCGGGTACCATGGCCGAGCGCAGGGCCAGGGGTTTATAGTTGCTGGCGTGCTGCAACGCGTGGCCCAGCTCGTGGGCCGAAACCGCGGCTGCGGCCACGCTGCGGCCATAGAAATTGTCGGGGGAAAGACGCAGCGTGCGGGTGCGGGGGTCGTAGTGGTCGCTGAGGAACCCGCGCACCGGTTCGATGCGCACCGCGACGCCGGCCCGCCGGGCCAGATAATCGGCCACTTCCGCACCGGTGAGGCCACTGCGCAAAGGCACCCGGCTCCAGCGCCGATAGGCCGACGAGACATACATCTGCGCCAGCAGCATGAGCAGAAACGCGGGGGCCATGAAGCACAGATAACGCGGGTCGTAGAAGAAGAACATGGGGCTTCCTCCGTCAGCACAGGAATGTCAGCGCACGCCCAGCACTTCCAGCGCTTTACGCACCTGCGGGTCCTTGTCGGGGTCGGGTTGGTAATTGACCCATTCGATTTCGCCCTCGTCTAAGGGCACCTCGTAGTCGGGCGTAAGGCCTTGCTTGTGGATGAGGCGCTTGTTGGGCGTGAGCCAGTAGGCCACGGTGATGCGCACCGCGCCGCCGTCGCTCTTCAGGGGAATCCATTGTTGGACCGAGCCCTTGCCGAAAGTGGTTTCGCCCACCAGGGGCGCGCGGCCGTGGTCCTGCAGCGCACCGGCCACAATCTCCGACGCGGATGCGGAACCCTCGTTGACCAGCACCACCATGGGCAGGTCCGCAGCCAAAGGTTTGCCCTCGGTGTAATAGACCTCTTCGGTGCCGTCGCCGTATCGTTCGTAAAGCACCACTGAATTTTCGGGCAAAAACGCCGAAGCCACCGCGATGGCCGTGTCGAGATACCCGCCGCCGTTGTTGCGCAGGTCCAAAATCAAAGCGCGGGGGTTTTGGGCCAGCAAATCTTCCAGCGCGTTGCGCAATTCGTCGGGCGTTTTGCTGCCGAAGGTGATGAGGCGAATGTAGCCCACGCCGTTGTCCATCATGGTGTATTCCACGCTGGCGATGGTGATTTTGGCCCGCACAATGGTGACATCGAACTCCTGCACCTCACCGTTGTCGAGGGTGCGGCGGATGGTGAGCATCACGGGCTCGCCGGCAGGGCCCAGTACCCGCCGGCGCACCAGTTCGGGCGCCACGCCGGTGACATCTTCGCCATCGACGGCGATGATTTTGTCGCCGGGCCGCAGGCCGGCCTTTTCAGCCGGTGAGCCGGGGATGGGGCTGATGATGGTCAGATAATCCGCAGTCACATCCACCCACGCGCCAATGCCCTCATATTCGCCTTCCAGGGGCGCCTGCGCGTCCTGGAACTCCTCGGGGGTCATGTAGCCGGTGTGGGGGTCGCCCAAAGCGCCCAACATGCCCCGAATGGCGCCGCGCATGAGGTCCACATCGTTGAGGGGCTGCTCCACATACAGCTGGTGCACCAACCGCCAGGCTTCCCAGAAGGGCTGGAACAGCTCCTGCAAAGTTTGCGGCGTGGGGGAAGGCTCGGCCGTGGCCGGGACCGGCGTGGCCGTGGCGGGTTCGGGCTGAACCTCGTCGCGTTTCGGCGCCGTGGGCCACGGCGTAGCGGTGGGCAACGAGACCGTCGCGTCCGCGGGCACGGGTGCGGCCTGCCGACCGCCCAGCACATAGCCGGTTCCCAAACCCGCGAAGAACACCGCGCAAGTGCTCAGCAGCAGTGCCAGGGCCACCAGGCCCCAAAACCAGCGTTGTTTAGTCATGGTCCGTTTCTCCTCGTGTGGGGCCTTCTTGCTGCAAGGCCGCCACTTGGTCTCGCAAGGCACGCATTTGCGCCTCTTCTTGCTTCCAGTGGGAAAGGGGGTCGCGCGCGCTGCGGATGAAACGCAGCCAGGTGCGCCATCCGGCCAGCAGGCGGCCCGTGCGCCACTGGTGCCATAAATACCAGTGGAAGAAAGCCAGCCCGGCCAGAATGCCAAGGACAATCTTCAATCCCTGGGGGTTCACGGGGCACGCTCCTGAGACAAAACCTGGGGCAAGGCGTAAATATGGGGAATTTCGTCCGCGCGCGGCGTGGTGGCCTGCGGATTGACCCAAATGGCCCGCCACCCGGCCGCGCGAGCGCCTTCCACATTGGCCTGCAGGTCGTCGATGAGCACGGCCCGCTCCCGCGGGGCCTGGGCCAGGCGCAGCGCCTGGGCATAGGCCTCGGGCCAGGGTTTGCCCACGAGGCCCAGCGCGACGATGTCAATGATACCATCGAAGGCGTCGGCCACGCCCAAAGCGCGCAGCACCCGTCGGGCATAAGGCGCGTCCGCGTTGGTGAAAATCCACTTGGGGCCGGGCAGCTCGGTCAGCAGTTGCTGTAGACGCGGGTCGGGTCGCAGGAAATCTTCCACCGGCACCTGCCCCACGAAGTCCAGATACGCCCGCGGGTCGATGTCGGGGTGTTCGGCCCGCAGGCCGTGCAGGGTGGTGCCATACTGCTGAATATAGCGCTGGCGTAAGGCGCGGGCCTGCGCGGGTTCCAGCTGCAAGGCCTGCTGCAAAAAAGCCTCGATGCGCGCGCCCACCGCGGGCCACAGGCCGCGCACGGGCGTGTAGAGGGTGCCATCCAGGTCGAAGAACCAGACACGCGGCGCGATGGTCATGCTTCAATCCCAGGGCAGGGTGACCCATCGGACCTGGCGGGTGGCCGGTTCCACCAAAGCCAGGGTGCTGCGGCCCGTGAGCCCGCCGAAGACCTCGCCAGGGTTGAGCAGCAGGGTGTCGCCCAGCCATTCGGCGTGGGCCTGGTGGTCGTGGCCATACACCACCAGGTGGAACCCGGACTCCGCGGCAATGGCCCGGGCGATGTCGGGGTAGTGGGTGAGGGCAATGCGCAGGCCCGCGAGCTCCAGGGTGGCGAATTCGCCGTGCAGGTGCACATGGGGGAACCCGGCTGCGACGCGAGCCAGCAGCCGGCGCTCGCCGTCGTTGTTGCCGAACACACCGTGGATGGGGGTGCTTTGGGCCACGCCCTGGGCCAGACGCTTGAGGGTGAAAGGCGCGACCCAGTCGCCGGCGTGCAGCACCGCGGCCGCGCCTTGCAGGTGGGGCAGGGCCTTGTCCAGCTGCCAGATTTGGTCGTGAGTATCGCTAAGCACCGCGAGGAAGGACATAGCTCACGCCTCCCGATACAGGCCGTAGGTTTCGATGAGCGCCACCACGGGCCGGGGCAGGTAGTAGCGATAAGGTCGGCCCTGCGCGATGCGGGCGCGTAGTTCGTGGGCCGCAATTTCCAGCAGGGGGGCCTCGATGATGCGCACTTTGGCCCGCAGGCCGGGCAGGGCCTGCTCCAAAGCCTGCCAGTCGAGCCGGTCCGAGGGGCGGCGCATGACGCCGATTTCGTGGGCCAGGGCGACGAAGTCCGCGGCCTGGTGCCAGGTGGGCAGCGCGGCCAGGGAGTCGCCGCCCATGAGGTAGACCAGGGTGTCGTGGGGATAGCGACGGCGCAGCACCCGCAGGGTATCCACCGCGTAATGGGGGCCCGGGCGTTCGGCTTCCACCAGGCTGAGGGCGAACGCGGGGTCGTGGTTGATGGCCGCGCTCACCAGCTGGGCCCGCACGCCCAAAGGGGTGACGCGCTGGCCCTGCTTGTGGGGCGGCTGCGGGGTGAGCAGCCACCACACCTGGTCCAGGCGCAACTGGTAGTGGGCCTCCGCGGCCAGGATGAGATGTCCGAAGTGGGGCGGGTCAAAAGTGCCGCCGAAGATGCCGTAACGGGCCATGCAGGGTCGACCTCCCGGGCCTCTGATTATACCAGGGGGGAGGTTGGTGGGTGGAAGTTGGAAGTTGGAAGTTGGTAGTTGGTAGTTGGTAGTTGGTGGGTGGTGGGTGTACAAATATGTATTGGGATTGCAGATTTGTACAGAGCGCGGTATGATTGGCGCGAGTGTGCCTTTCCGCTCCATGGAGGGTGGGCATGATACCGAGAACTCTGGCTTCCAAATTGCAGCAGCTGGCCGGCCAATTCCCGGTGGTGACCGTGACCGGCCCCCGCCAGTCGGGGAAAACCACCTTGGTGCGGGCCACTTTCCCCGATTTGCCTTATGTGTCGCTGGAAACGCCGGATACCCGTCTGTTTGCCGTGGAAGACCCGCGGGGCTTTTTGGCTCATTATGGGCAGGGGGCCATCTTCGACGAAGTGCAGCGCGCACCGGAACTGTTTTCGTATTTGCAAACCTGGGTCGACGAGCATCCTCAGAGCCGCTTCATTCTTACGGGCTCGCTGCACTTTTTGCTGATGGAGCGCATCAGCCAGAGCCTGGCCGGACGCACCGCGGTTTTGCATTTGCTGCCCTTTTCGCTGGAAGAGTTGCGGGCGGCGGGTTGGGCCTTTCCCGATTACGAGACCGCGATTTTTCAGGGACAATATCCGCCGATTTATGACCGCGGCATTGCCCCGCGCGATTTCTACCTGGCCTATATTCAAACCTATGTGGAACGCGACATTCGCCTTTTGCGGCAAATCACGGATTTCGACGCTTTTCTGCGCTTTGTGCAGCTGTGCGCCGGGCGGGTAGGGCAAATTTTGAACATCACTTCCCTGGCCGCGGATGCCGGCATCAGCCCGAATACGGCCAAGGCGTGGCTTTCGGTGCTGGAAGCTTCGTTCATCTTGTACCGGGTACGACCATGGTTCAAAAACATCACCAAACGCCTGGTCAAGGCGCCCAAGTTGTACTTTTACGATACCGGCCTGCTCGCCGCACTGGTGGGCATTCGGGAGCCGCGCGAAATCGCTTTCCATTATCTCAAAGGCCCTTTGTTCGAGAATTTGATCATCAACGAATGCCTCAAGTTCCACTTTCACCGCGGGGAGCGGCAATGGCCACATTTTTGGCGCGACCACCGGGGCCGGGAAATCGATTGCCTGGTGCCCATGGAGCCCCCGCTGTTGGTGGAAATCAAAGCCGGAAAAACCCTCAACTGGTCATACTTCGAGCATTTGCGGTATTGGCGGCGCACCCTGAACTTGCCCGTGGAGCAGGGGATGGTGGTCTACGGCGGCGAGCAAACCCTGAACACCCGGGAGGGTTTGCTGCTGAGTTGGCGGGATTTGGGCCCGCTTTATCGCCGTTTGGCACCTGCGCCGCGCCAGGGGGATGGTACAATGAAGCCGGAAGAACCCCACACTGCTTGAGGACCATCCATGCCCAAACCCTATCGCCGTGCCAAAATCGTGGCCACTTTGGGCCCGGCCAGCCAGGAGGAACCGGTGCTGCGGCGTTTGCTGCGCGCCGGTATGGATGTGGCCCGGCTGAATTTTTCCCACGGCAGCCACGAGCACCATGCCCGGCTCATCCAGCGCCTGCGCTATCTCAGCCAGCGCTTGGGGCGGCCCGTGGCCATTTTGCAGGACCTGCAGGGCCCCAAAATTCGCTTGGGCACCCTGCCCGAGCCGGTGACCGTGCAGGCCGGGCAGGTGGTGGTCTTTCGCGCCGGCGTCGAAGAGGCCACGGACGGGCTGCCGGTTCCCCTGCCTGAATTTGCCACGGCCCTGCGCCCAGGCCATCGCATTTCCATCGACGACGGCCTCATAGAATTCGAGGTGGTGCGCGTCGACGGCGACCGGGTGGAAGCCCGCGCGCTCATCAGCGGCACCCTTTCCACCCACAAGGGCATCAACTTGCCCGGCGTCCCTCTGGACATTCCCGGCTTCACCGAGAAAGACGAGGCGGACTTGCGCTTTGGCCTGGACCACGATGTGGACGCGGTGGCCATTTCCTTCGTGCGCAGCGCGGAAGATGTGGCCCGGGTGCGGCGGGCCATGACCGAATACGCGCCCGACAAGGCCGACACGCCTCTCATCGCCAAACTGGAGCGGGCCGAAGCGTTGCGCAACCTGGAGGACATTCTCACCGTCGCGGACGGGGTGATGGTGGCCCGGGGCGACCTGGGCGTGGAGATTCCCACCGAAGATGTGCCCTTGGCCCAAAAGCGCATCATCGCCACGGCCAACCGCATGGGCAAGCTGGTCATCACGGCCACCCAAATGCTCGATTCCATGATACACAACCCGCGGCCCACCCGGGCCGAGGCCTCGGATGTGGCCAACGCGGTGTTCGACGGCAGCGACGCGCTCATGCTTTCGGGCGAAACCGCGGTGGGGAAGTACCCCGTGCGGGCCGTGGAGGTGATGGATGCCATCATTCGCCGGGCCGAAGAGGCCGCGCCCGAATGGGGCGTGTGCGGGCAAAAAGCGGCCCAACGACCCGAGGCTTCGGACGCGTGGGCCCTGGCCCAGGCGGCCAAGGCCCTGGCCGAACAGCAGCCCAAGGTGGCCGCGCTGGCCATCTTCACCAACACCGGCCGCACCGCGGTCATGCTTTCCAAAACCCGCCCCCAGGTGCCCATCCTGGCCTTCACCCCGGTAGAACGCACCTACCGTCGGCTGAGCATGTATTGGGGCATTCGGAGCCACCGGGTGCCTTTTGCCAACACGGTGGAAATCATGCTTAAGCACATCGAACTGGCCCTCAAGGCTACGGGGCAGGTGAAAGGCGGCCAACAGGTGGTGTTGGTGGCCGGGTTCCCCGTGGGCGCGCTGCGGCCGCCGAATTTCTTGCTGGTGCACACTTTGGGCCAGGACCTCTAAGCGCAGGAGGCAGGGAAGATGATGTTCGGCTTGCCGTTGGAAGGTTGGGTGGCTTTGGCCGCGCTGGGCTTGCTGGCCGTGGCCATGGGGCTGGCCTATCTGCTGAGTTCCCCCGAAAGGCTCTATGGCCGCTTGCGGCCTTTGCGCGCGTTTCGGCGGGTGGAAACGGGCCTG
>JALSPJ010000237.1 GCA_026985995.1 Anaerolineales bacterium | reverse complement strand
CGGAGGGATGATGACTGCGGTTCGGGCGTCTACGCCCCCGTTGGATTTGGAAGAAATTCGTCGTCGGCTGCGGGCCGCGCTGCCGAGGCTGCGCGTGGCGTTCCATGTGGATCGGCTGGAATTTAAAGCCGCATTTGAAGGCGCTTGTTTTGTAGAGGCGGTGGAGGTATGAGCGCCGCGCGTGATGTGCGTCAATTTGTGCATGATATGCTCGTGAACGCTCGTCGCGCCTAAAGTATCGTGGTTGGTTTGTCTTCTGTTGATGTGTTGTACACCACTGATTGGCGAACACGGTATGCGTTGTCGGGCGGAATTCATTGTATCCCGGAGTATGTATGCTAAAATGAGGTTATGAAGGTCTATCTGGATGTGTGTGCAATTCAAAGACCGTTGGATACGCCGAGTCACTTGCGCATAGCCCTCGAGGCCGAAGCGATTTTGGGCATTCTTGCGTTATGTGAGCGCGGTCAAGTGGAGATTGTCTCATCGGACGCCTTGGTTTATGAGGTAAGGCGCAATCCGCACCCTGTTCGTCGGGAGTACGCTTTGGCTGTGTTAGCGTTGGCTAAGGAGCACCTGGCCATCACAGAAGATGTGGAAGAACGGGCAAACCATTTGGTAGAAGAAGGATTCAAGCCTCTTGACGCTTTGCATTTGGCGTTGGCAGAGAAAGGAAATGTAGATTATTTCTGTACCAGCGATGACAAACTTTTGAAAAGAGCGAAGCGTTTACGGAGTTTGGCGGTGAAGGTCGTGGCACCGTTGGAATTGGCAGAGGAGTTGGAAAAATGAGCGTTTATGCTGAGCCATTAGTAGAAGTCAATCGTAAGGCCTTTTGGGTGCTTTATCGGGAATTAGGGGTGGTAGATGCGGTGCGCTTTTTGCGGCAGTTTACTACAGGATTTGGGGAGTACGCTGAAGAGCGCGAAGCCTTGTTTGGTGGGAAGAGTTTAGCGGAAATCGTGGATGAGATAAAGCGAGGGAGGGACAAAGGAAGAGAAAAGGGATGAGAGATGTTTTGCAGGTATAAGGCGTCCCGTCCAACCCGGCGTCCAAAGGACGCGACTGCGCGGCGCGAACCGTGGCGGTTTTCGGGCAAAGGCGCTTCGCATGCCGGGTTGATTGGACGGCGATGCCGTTCCGCTGACGTCATCATTGGGCGTCTTGGCGATTGTTGGTGAGACGGCACGCTATGTGCCTTAGGAAGCGAGGCAATGGGCCTCCGAAATTCCTTGGCGAGATGTTGTCGGAAGGCGCAATTTGCTCGGTGGCCCGGCTGGAAATTCGCGATTTGGCCTGTAAGTTAGCCCGGCATGGCTTGCCCGCTGGGTGATAACCCTTGAAACCTCTCGCGACCCGAGAGACATAGGAGGAACCTCATGCCCCAAGTGGAAGGTCGCATCGTGCAAATTTTGGGCGGCGTGGTGGATGTCGCCTTCCCCGAGGACCAGATGCCTCGGGTGTACGAGGCCATCGAGGTGTTCAACGACGCCACCAACGAGCGCCTCATTCTGGAGGTGCAAAAGCACATGGGCCAGGGCGTGGTGCGCACCGTGGCCATGGGCCCCACCGACGGCCTGCGCCGCGGCATGACGGCCAAGGCCTTAGGCGCGCCCATCTCGGTGCCCGTGGGCCCGGCCATCCTGGGCCGCATGTTCAATGTCTTGGGCGACCCCATCGACGGCGGCCCCGCGCCCGAGACCGACACCTATTACCCCATCCACCGCCCCGCGCCCAAGTTCGAAGAGCAATCGGTGCGGGTGGAAGTGCTGGAGACCGGCATCAAGGCCATCGACCTCATCGCCCCTTTCACCAAGGGCGGTAAAACCGGCATTTTCGGCGGCGCGGGCGTGGGCAAAACCGTCATCATCATGGAGCTCATCCACAACATCGCCCGCTACCACGCGGGGAACTCGGTGTTCGCCGGCGTGGGTGAGCGCACCCGCGAAGGTACGCAACTGTATCGCGAAATGAAGGAATCGGGCGTGCTCAAAGACACGGTGCTGGTCTACGGCCAGATGAACGAACCCCCCGGCGTGCGCCTGCGCGTGGCCCTCACCGGCGTTACCATGGCCGAGTGGCTGCGGGACCAGGGCAAGGATGTGCTGCTGTTCATCGACAACATCTTCCGCTACGCGCTGGCCGGCGCGGAAGTATCGGCCCTGCTGGGCCGTCTGCCCTCCGCGGTGGGCTATCAACCCACCCTGGCCACCGAAATGGGCATGTTGCAAGAGCGCATCACTTCCACCAAGTGGGGTTCCATCACCTCCATGCAGGCCGTCTATGTGCCCGCGGACGACTACTCGGACCCCGCGCCCGTGGCCACTTTCGCCCACCTGGATGCCACCATCACCCTGGAACGCGCCATCGCGGCCAAGGGCATTTACCCCGCGGTGGACCCGCTGGCTTCGACCTCGCGCATTCTGGAGCCCGAATTTGTGGGCCAGGAGCACTACGAGGTGGCCCAAGAGGTCAAGCGGGTGCTCCAACGCTACAAGGACCTGCAAGACATCATCGCCATTTTGGGTGTGGAAGAACTGAGCGAAGAGGACAAAATCATTGTCGCCCGGGCCCGCAAAATCGAACGCTTCTTCTCCCAGCCTTTCCATGTGGCCGAGCAGTTCACGGGCCTCAAAGGGCGCTATGTGTCGCTGCAGGAGACCATCCGCGGTTTTGGCGAAATTCTGGAAGGCAAGCACGACGATTTGCCCGAAGAGGCCTTCTACATGGTGGGCACCATCGACGAGGCCCGGGAAAAGGGTGAGCGCATGTTGGCCGAAATCAAGGCCGCCGGTGGCTAATTCCCGCCGGGGTAGGAGGCCCCTATGCCGTTGAAAGTGGAAGTGGTCTCGCAAGACCGGCTGGTGTGGTCCGGCGAAGCCGATATGGTGGTATTGCCCGGCGCGTCGGGGCAAATGGGCATCCTGCCCGACCACGCGCCGCTGCTCACCACCCTCAAGCCCGGCTTCATGCATGTCAAACAGGGTGACCGCGAAGAAGTGTTCACCATCGTGGGCGGCTTCGCAGAGGTGCAGCCCGACCAGGTCATCGTGCTGGCCGATGCGGCCGAGCATGTGGAAGAGATTGACCTGTCTCGCGCCCAGGCGGCCAAAGAACGGGCCGAACGCCTGTTGGCCGCGGGGCCCGAGGACCGGGAAGCCTACCTGGCCGCGTTGGCTGCGTTGCGGCGGGCCAACCTGCGCCTGGAAGCCGTGCGCCGCTATCGCCGCCGCCAACGCACCTCCATGCCCACCCCGGGCAGCAGTTCCGAAGGGCAAGCCTGAGCCTTTCACGGCCGCGCGCATTCCTTCGCGCGCGGCCGTTCCTTTTCTTTTGGGGAACCGGCGCATCCCCAACCCGTATTTGGGTAGGTGAACCCCCATGTCTCCGCTTTTCTCTCGTGATTTGGGCATCGATTTGGGCACCGAACGCACCCGGGTCGCCGATGCCCAGCAAGTGCTGCTGGAAGAGGCGACTTTGGCCGTCATTGGATGGGACGACGACCGCCCCAAACTGGTCGCTTCGGGCGACGAGGCCGCGGCCATGTTGGGCCGGGTGCCCGAGGGCCTGGAAGTGGTGTGGCCCTTGCAGAACGGCGTCATCGCCTACTACGAAATCACCGAGAGCCTGTTGCGCTACCTGCTGCGCAAAGTGGCCGGCGCGTCGTGGCTGTTTCGCCCCCGGGTGATGATTACCGTGCCTCATGGCGTCACCAGCGTGGAACGCCGCGCGGTCTACGAAGCCGTCACCCGGGCCGGCGCCCGCGAGGCCTATCTCATCCAAACGCCCCTGGCCGCAGCCATCGGCGCGGACCTGCCCATCGGTTCCCCCGCGGGCAACATGGTGGTGACCATGGGCGCGGGCGCGACCCAGGCCGCGGTCATTGCCCTTTATGGCATTGTCAGCGCCGGCACCCTGCGCAAAGGCGGCCTGGCCCTGGATGAAGCCATCGTGGCTTATGTGCGGAAGAAGTACGGCCTCATCATCGGCCAGCCCACCGCGGAACGGGTGAAGAAAGAGATAGGTGCCGCGGTGCCCCTGGACGAGGAACTGAGCCTGGAAATTCAAGGCCAGGACCAGGTCAGCGGCCTGCCCCGGCCCGTCACCCTGACCACCAGCGAGGTGGTCGAGGCCCTGTATGAGCCGCTGCAGGAAGTATTGGAGACCATCCGCCGGGTGATGGAACAAAGCCCTCCCGAGCTGGTGGCCGACATCATCGACCGGGGCATCGCTCTCACCGGTGGCGGCGCGCTGCTGCGGGGCATGGACCGCCTGCTGACCAAGGAGCTGGGCGTGCCGGCCTATTTGGTGGACCGGCCCCTCCATGCGGCCGCGCTGGGTGCGGCCCGGGCCCTGGCCATCGTGCCCCGCCTCAAGCGCCACTTGCCCCGGGTGGGGTGAGCTTCCCAAAATCGTTTGAGGAGGCCCGCGGGGTGACGCTGCTGACCCACGCCTTGGCGTTTTTGTTGGGCGTCGCCGTGGGCCTGGGGCTGCCCGGCCCCTGGCCCTGGGCCATGGCCGCGGGCTGGGCCCTGTGGGGGCTGCGCATCTTGCGCCCGCATTGGCTCGGCCCCCGTTGGTGGCAGCGCACCACCCGGGCGCACCCGCTCACCGCCGCCGCGCTCCTGGCCTGGGGCGCGGCGCGTTTTTTGAGCACTACCACCCCCTGGCATCAACCGCAGCATATCGCCTTCTACAGCCTCGCCCACCCCGGCACGCGGGTGCGGGTGGTCGGTCGTATCGTACGCCCCCCGCGGCGGGCCATCGCCCAAACAGCCACCTTCGTCCTCGTGGTCCAGCGGGTGCGGAACCTGGACGCCGCCCCCCTGCACGCGTTCCCCCTGCAAGGCCGCCTGTATGTTCGCATCCCCTGGCATGAGGCCCGCGGCTGGCGCTACGGCGACCGGGTGACCCTGCGCGGCCGCATCTTCCCCGTGACCGACACCGGCCTGGGCTACCGGGCCTACCTGGCCCGCTTGGGCGCCCAGGCGCGCCTTTATGCCTTCACCGGCGGACGCGTGGAAGCCGCGCGGGGCTTTTCGTTTTGGCGCGGCCTCTATGCCGTGCGGAACCGGGCCCACGCCCTGGTGCAGCGCTTCTGGCCCGGGCCCGAAGGCGCGCTGTTCGCCGGGGTGCTGTTGGGCATCGAGGAAGACATCCCCGACGGGGTGTACGAAGCCTTTCGCCGCACCGGCACCGCGCACATCATCGTCATCAGCGGCTTCAACATCACCATCATCGCCGGGCTGGTGGTCAGCCTCACCGAGCGCACCTTAGGCCGGCTCAAGGGCGCACTGACCGCGGCCGCGGCCATCGCCGGCTATACCCTGCTGGTGGGCGCGGACCCCGCGGTGGTGCGGGCCGCGCTCATGGGCGGCCTCAGCCTGTTGGCCCGCCAGGTGGGCCGTCGGCAGCACGGGCTAACCACTTTGGCCGTGAGCGCCGCGGCCATGGTCGCCGTCCAACCCTGGGCCCTGTGGGATATCGGCTTCCAG
Source organism: Anaerolineales bacterium (assembly GCA_026985995.1). Taxonomy (GTDB): domain Bacteria; phylum Chloroflexota; class Anaerolineae; order Anaerolineales; family DRMV01; genus JAADEN01. Next base: position 1,958 of record JALSPJ010000237.1, on the reverse strand, counting down.
CTCTCCTTCGCCGCCACTTTGGGCCTCATGCTCTACGCCGAGCCCCTGACGCGCGGCTTCTTCCGCCTGTTGGGGCCATGGCGCACCCACCCCTGGGCCCGCCGCCTGCGCCCCTGGGTGCAGGAATTCTTCCTCCTCACCCTGGCCGCGCAACTGCTCACCCTGCCGCTGTCGGCCTATTATTTCCATCGTGTGTCGTGGGTGGCGTTGCTGGCCAACCCCCTCATCTTGCCCGCGCAGGCGCCGCTCATGGTGCTGGGCGGGTTGGCCGTGCTGCTGGGGCTGGTGGTGGAACCCGTCGGCCGGGCCGTGGCCTGGGCCGCGTGGCCCTGGGCCGCGTTTACCGTGCGCGCGGTCGAAGCCATGGCCCAGGTCCCCGAGCCCGCCTGGCATGTGGGCTATTGGTCCTGGGGAACCGTCGTCGGCGCTTACGCGTTGCTGGCCGGCCTCACCTGGGCCGCGCAGCAGGGTCGCTTGCGCTGGCATCCGGCCTGGGTGGCCTTGGGCCTGGCTGCGCTCAACGGCGTGCTGTGGTCCGGCTTTGGCGCCTGGCCCGATGGCCGGCTGCACCTGTGGTTCTTGCCCGTGCCCGGCGGTCAGGCCGTGGTGGTGGCCTTCCCCCGGGGCGCGCGGGTGCTGGTCAACGGGGGCGCGGACCCCGCGGCCTTGGATGCCGCGCTGCGCCGCGCCTTGGGCCCGGCCGCGCGGGGCTTCGATGCCTGGGTTGTGGCCAGCAACGAGCCCGCCGAGCTGGCCGCGCTGTCCGAGATGCTGGAACGCTATCCGCCAGGCTGGGTGTGGTGGTTGCCGCGCAGCGGTGCAACCGGCTCTTATCGGCGGCTGCAGGCCGACCTGCGCGCCGCGGGGGTCGCGGTGCGGGGCCCCGAGGCCGTCCACGGCCTGAGCGATGGCGCGGCCCGCGTGGCCTTGCTGCCCGGTTCCCCCCGTGGGGGCAGCCTGGTGGTGGCCTATGGTGCGTTTCGGGCCCTGCTGTTTTGGCATGGGGAACCGGCGTCAGCCGGGGCCGCGGGCTGGGCCGTCGTCATGCTTGCGCAACGCGGGGCGACCTGGCGAAGCGCACTGCCGGAGGCGGGGCTGTGGGTATTGGGCGCGGCCGAAAGCGGGCCCAATAACGCCGAAGCCGACCTTCCCGGGCTGCGGGCGGGGCCGTGTGTGTATCCGCTGGCGCAGGGGCTGACCCATGTGTGGAGCGATGGCCGGGGTTGGGGGGTAAGCACCGAGCGCGGTCGCGTGGCGGCCTCATGCGCGTCGGCCCTGGTCGGAAACGAGCGCTAAAAAGGACCGCGGTCGGCGCGGGTCGGGCGTCGGTTCCCCCAAAGGCGGCGCTCAATAGGGCAGGGGCCGGAGCCGCTGCGGAAAGCCGCCGGATGTGCGAGATGGGGGCGGCTGCGGCGCGGCCGCTGATGGCGCGCCGCCGAAAACCGCGGGCGTGGGCGCGCTGGGCGGCGTCCCGTAGGGTACATTCCGGGCCCGGGGCGTGGGCCAGCAAGGGTAGTGCCAGGCATGCTCCAGCGTGGCCAGGCGGCACCAGCTCAGGTTCCACGCCGACGCGTCGCGGTAAGCGACCACATCTACCTCCCGGCCCCAGGGGTCCAGCAGGCGCACCGTGTCGCCCCGGTCGTTGAGGCGCAGACCCGTTTCGGAAGCGAAAAAGGTTTTGCGCCCGCCCGGGTTGAGACCCACCTCCCCCAGGCGATAGGGCCGGGAGCCCCCGGGGCCGTCGTCCAGATACCAGCCGCTCAAGTCCACCCCCACCGGGCCCAGGTTGACGATTTCGATGAATTCGTCGCCGGCATCGATGGCACCGTCCTGGTTCCAATCGTAGCGGGGGTGGGGCAAAAATTCACCCAGGCGCACATAACGGCTGGCGGGCAGGGGTGCTGCGGGCGGCGTGGGCGTGGGCCGGGGCGTGGGGGGCAGCGTGGGCGACGGGGTGG
>JALSPJ010000236.1 GCA_026985995.1 Anaerolineales bacterium | reverse complement strand
GCATCGTGGCCGTGGAAAGAGGTGGCCGTGTGCCAGGCCGCGTCGGTTTCAGGGCCCCAGGCGTGGCGTTCCATGCTGGCCCGGGGGCTGGCGCTGCCTGCGGGCCAGGGCCCGCCGCTGGCGTTGGCCGTGTCGATTGTCTGGCCGTTGGGGGCCAGCAGGCGCAGGGTTTCGCCGCCGTTGCCGAGCGCGCCGGTGTAGATGAGGTCGGCGGGGATGTCGGCGACGGTGGTGTCGTCGGTGCGCTCGAGGAGGAAGAAGCCGTGGGGGGCGATGACGCCGCTGAGGGCGATATTGGGGGAACCGTCGTCCGCAACCAGGCGCCAACCGGCGAGGTCCACGGGGAAGGGGTTGGGGTTGTAGAGCTCCAGCCACTCGTCCGCGCTGCTGGCCTGGGTGCCGCTCCAGGCCACTTCGCTGATGAACAGGGGCGGTGGAGGCGACGGCGACGGCGTGGGCGAGGGAAGCCAGGTGGCCGAGGGCGTGGGCGATGGGGTTGGCGAGGGTGTGGGGCTGGGCGCGGGCGGCAGCGTGGGCGATGGGGTGGGAGTGAAGGTGGGCGTAGGCGATGGTAGGGGCGCGGTGGATGTGGGCGTTGGCGTGGAGGAAGCGGCAGGTGGAGCCGCCGTGGTGGTGGGCGTGGGCGCAACCGAAGGGGTTGGCGTTGGTCCTCTGGGGCCTGGGTCCAGCGGTGCCGCAGCCCAGCCGGCGGCAAGCGGCCTGCCCAGCCACCACCCCAGCACCACAAGCACCCCGATGCGCCAGCCCTTGCGCCACAGCCCTCCCCAGGCCTCGGACATGACGAGCCGCTCCTCTCCACTGGCAGCGACAAGGGGACAAAACAGGTGCTTGCATTGTAGGTGAACGCGTGAAGATTTGTCAAGGTTGGCGTATATCGTCCCCAGGGCTTTTTCTTTCTTCTAACACCACCGGCATCCACAACATCGAGTTTAAATTTCACACAGAGACACAGAGAACACGGAGAGAATAATTTCTCCCATTTCTCTGTGTCCACGGTGCCTCCGTGTGATTTTATTCGTACTTGGAAAAGCCCTGTATATCGTCCTTAGAACGCTTTCATCACCAACCCCAATGCCTCAACAACGCCGATTTGCGCACCACGCACGGGGACACGGAGAGCGCGAAGAGAATAATTTCCCCCTTTCTCTGGCTTCCCTGTGTCCCAGTGTGATTTTGTGCCTGCCCGGAAAACCCTGATGGCGTCTCGCCATCGTTGCCTTTTTGAGGCGTGCTATCAGGCGAAAGTGTGCGGTTCGTGGCCGAAAGCGCGCCGGAACAAGGGTTAAATCCGGCCTTGCCACAAAACCCAACTTAAGGCACAATAGAAACACCACCTCACGGTCGCTTTACACGCCCTTACCGCGCGGCTGCGTTGTGCGCCGACGCGTTCCCTTGTATGGAGGTGTCATATGCCCTACGGTTACGCCGGACGCGTGCTGCATGTGTACCTGGACGACTTGCGCACCGAAATCGAGACGCCGCCCGAGGCCTTTTACCGCAAATACATGGGCGGCAGCGCGTTCGGGGCCTATTACCTGCTCAAGCACACGCCGCCCCACGCCGACCCCCTGGGCCCCGAGAACACCCTCACCTTAGCCGTGGGCGTGGTCACCGGCGCGGCCATCTCGGGCAACAGCCGCCTGGCCGCGGTGGCCAAGTCGCCCCTCACCGGCGCCATCGGCGATTCCCAATCGGGCGGCTTCTTTCCTGCGGAGCTGAAGTTCGCCGGCTTCGACGCCATCGTGCTGCACGGCCGCGCGCCCGAACCCGTGTATTTGTGGGTGCACGACGGCCAGGCCGAATTGCGCCCGGCCCGCCACTTGTGGGGCAAGACCACCGGCGAGGTCGAAGACCTGCTCAAGGCCGAGCTGGGCGACCCCAAGGTGCAAATTCTGCAAACCGGCATCGCCGGCGAAAACGGGGTGCGTTACGCGGCCCTCATCAGCATGGCCAACCGGGCCAACGGGCGCACCGGCATGGGCGCGGTCATGGCCAGCAAGAACCTCAAGGCCGTGGCCGTGCGCGGCAAAGGCCGGGCCCGGGTGGCCAACCCCAAAGCCCTGGCTGCCATCCAACGCTGGGGAGCCAAGGCCTTTCCCGAATCCGATGTCTACGGTCTGGGCCTGCTGGGCACCGCGGAAATCACCCTCTCCCAATCCAAGAAAGGCGGCTTGCCCACCCGCAACTGGACCAGCGGCTGGTTCGAGGGCGCGGAGAAACTCGACGGCAAGACCATGGCCCAAACCATTCTCAAGGAACGCGACACCTGCTACGCGTGCGTCATTCGCTGCAAACGGGTGGTGGAAATCACCTCGGGCCGCTATCGGGTGGACCCGCGCTACGGTGGGCCCGAGTACGAGACCCTGGCCACCCTGGGTTCCTACTGCGGCATCGACGATTTGGAAGCCGTGGCCTACGGCAACCAGCTGTGCGCCATGTACGGTCTCGACACCATCGCCACCGGCGCGACCATTGCCTGGGCCATGGATTGCTTCGAGCACGGCTTGCTCACCCCCGAGCAAACCGACGGCCTGGAGCTGCGCTTTGGCAACGCGGACGCGATGGTGACCCTCATCGAGAAAATCGCCAAGCGCGAGGGCTTTGGCGATGTGCTGGCCGAAGGCGCCAGCCGGGCCGCGGAACGCTTGGGCGTGGGCCACGACCTGGTGGTGGAAACCAAACGCCACGCGCTGCCGGCCCACATGCCCGAGGTCAAACGCAGCCTGGGCCTCATTTACGCGGTCAACCCCTTCGGCGCGGACCATCAGTCCAGCGAGCACGACCCTTCCTATAAGTATTACCCCGAACGCATGGCCCAGCTGGGCCTCACCAACCCCCAAGAGCCCACGGTGCTCAACGAAGAAAAAGTGCGCTTCGCCCTCACCACCCAATACCTCTACTCCGCGCTCGACAGCGTCACCGTGTGCCAGTTCGTCTTCGGCCCCGCCTGGCACCTCTTCGATGTGCAGCAGCTGGCCGACACGGTCAGCGCCATCACCGGCTGGGATGTGGACATCCCCGAATTGCTGGAAGTGGGCGCGCGGCGCCTGAACATGATGCGGGTCTTCAACGCCCGGGAGGGCTTCACCCGGGAGCAGGACCAGCTGCCGCCCAAGCTCTTCCGCCCCCGGGTGGGCGGCCCCACCGATGGCGTGCACCTCACCCGCGAGGAAATCGAGCGGGCCAAGGACATCTACTACCGCATGGCCGGTTGGGACGAAAACGGCATTCCCACCCCCGAACGCCTGCGGGAACTGGGCCTGGAATGGCTGTTGGAATGAATGCCGCGACGCCGCCGCACCGCCGGGGTCGCGCCTGGCCCCGGCGGTTGTTTTTCGCCGCTGGAGGGGTGCCATGGCCGCAGCGGAGCACTTCCCCCTGAGCCCCGAGCAGCTGCGCCAACTGGCGCGCGGCCTGGGCTTCGACCTCTCGCCCCAGCAGGCCCAGGCCCTGGCCGAGGGGCTGGCCGAATACCACGCCTGGCTCACCGCGCTGGACGAGCAGGCCTTTCCCTGGGAATGGCCACCGGCCGCGCTGGACCGTCCGCAAACGCCCCGGCCCGCCGCGCCCCCGCCCCGGCCTTTGCCCCCGTGGGAACCGCCGGCGCGGCTGCCCGCGCCCGCCACGGAGGCCGACATTGCCTTCGCCGACCTGCCCACGCTGGCCACCTGGCTGCGGCAAGGGCATCTTTCACCCCCCGAGCTGACGCGCCTCAGCCTGGCACGGCTGGCCCACTTCGACCCCCGGCTGCACGCGGTGGTCACCCTCACCCCCGAGCTGGCCCACCAACAGGCCCAGGCCGCAGCCCGAGCTTTGCGCCAGGGCCGGGACCGGGGCATCTTGCACGGCATTCCGTGGGGGGCCAAGGACCTGCTGGCCGTGCCCGGCTACCCCACCACCTGGGGCACCCCCCGCTACCGCCAGCGGGAACTGCCCCTGCGGGCCGCGGCCGTGGAGCGTTTGGACGCCGCGGGGGGCGTGCTGGTGGCCAAGCTCAGCTTGGGGGAACTGGCCTGGGGCGACCGCTGGTTCGGCGGGCAGACCCGCTGCCCTTGGGACCCGGAAGTGGGCGCCAGCGGCTCTTCCGCGGGCAGTGCGGCCGCGGTGGCCGCGGGGCTGGTGCCCTATGCCCTCGGCAGCGAGACCTGGGGCTCCATCGTCTCGCCGGCCCACCGCAACGGCGTCACCGGGTTGCGGCCCACCTTAGGCCGGGTGAGCCGCTATGGGGCCATGCCGTTGGCCTGGAGCCAGGACAAAATCGGCCCCCTGTGCCGCACCGCGTGGGATTGCGGCTGGGTGCTGGCCGCGCTGCATGGCGCGGACCCGCGCGACCCGGCCACCGTGGACGCGCCTTTCGCCTGGCCCCCGCCCCGGCGCACGCACCTGCGGGGCCTGCGCTTAGGCTTCATCGAGCCCGAAGTGCAGGCCGACCACCCGGACCGGGCCGCGCAACTGGACGCGCTGCGCACTTTCGAGGCCTTGGGCGCAGCGGTCATCCCCTTGCAATGGCCGAACCTGCCCACTGAGCCCCTGCGCTTCATTCTGGAAGCCGAAGTGGGCGCGGCCTTTCGCCATTGGCTGCGCGCGGGCTGGGACCACGAAGTGGCCAACCCCGACACCTGGCCGCCTTTGTGGCGGCGGGCCCAGTTCATGCCCGCGGTGGCCTATGTGCAGGCCCAGCGCCTGCGGCTGCGCTGGATGCAGGCCGTGGATGCGCTGTTCACCCGGGTCGATGCCCTGTTCGCGCCGGCCGTGGGCGTGCCCACCCTGCTCATCACCAACCTCACCGGCAACCCCGCGGTGGCCTTCCCCCTGGCGCTGCGGGAAGACGGTCGGCCTGCGGGCGCGGTGCTCATCGGCCCCCGCTTCGCCGAGGCCGAGCTGCTGGCCTGGGTCGATGCCTTCCAGCAGGCCACCGACCATCACCGCCGCCGTCCGCCGGGCTTTGCCGCAGCCGCGTAAGGGGAACCGGGCGGCCGGTCCGGGGCTCACTCGTTCACCAGCAGGCCGAAGAACACTCCCGCGGGTTCCAGGGGCAACGCGAACAGCAGCACATCCGCGCCGGGGGCCCCCGCCGGGCGTTGGGCCAGCAGGGTGGTGGGGGAAAGGCGCCGCGTGGGCCAGCCCCGCGCCGCAAAGGCCGCTTCTTGTTGGGCCACCCAGGCCGTCGCGGTCGACGGTTCCCCAGGCAGCCAAAAGGCGAACATGTTGCGGGCCGCGAAGCGGCTGGCGTAAAGCGAAACCTGCACGCCAAAGCTTTCCAGGGGGAAACCAGGGGGCCGCGAGAGCCAGCCTTTCATGGCCGTGACCGCGGCCTGGACCTCGAGGCGGGGGCATGGTCCGGGCGTGCCGTAGAGCGCCAGCCAACCATCGGGCCGCAAGAAGGCCAGGGTGCCCTGCCCCTGACGACACAGCAGGCCCGTCAATCGCGGGGCCTCAAAGGGACTGCTGTTTTCGGGGGTGGGGCTACCCAGCAGCGCGGCCCCAGCGCCCCAGGACAGCACCACATCCCAGCTCCAGCCTTCGGCCTTCAGCGCATCCAGGGCCTCGGCCGCGGTGTTCCCCGCGCGTAGCAGGGCCATGTCTTGGCCGTTGGGGGCGTGCCGGCCCAGGGCCATGGTGGCCTGTTGGGTCAGGGGCCACGGCCCGCCTGGCGGCGGTTCACCCACGGCGAGGGTGAGGGCCGGGGGCCATTGGGGGTCCTGGAACAGCAGGGCCAGGCGCGTCGCCAGCGCGCCCTGGGCCGGTTCCAGCTCGCCGTGCCACTGGGGGCCGGGCGGGGCGGCCGGTTCCTGCTGCCAGTGGTAGGCGAAGAACCACACCAGCCGCTCGTCCCACGGGTCCTCGAGCAGCACCACGGCCCGCCGCGCTGCGCCCTGGGCCCACAGCTGCCCCCACGCGGGCGGGGCCGCGGCCTGGGCCTGGCGCTGCCAGCCCTGCCCGGCGAGGGTCGCATGCCAGGCGGCCAGGACATATTCGGCCGTGGGGGTGGCCGTGCGGCGGAACAACAGCACGGTCCGGGCGGTCAGGGTTTGGTCCCCAGAATCGCTGCGATAGCGCAGGCCGGCCTCCTGCCAGCCGGCGGGCAGGGCCAATCCCCAGGGCAGGGGCTCTTCCTGGGGTGGCGGTTTCGGGGCGGACCAGCGCATGCGGCCCCACAGCGCGGTCTGGCCCTGCAGGCGGCCCAGGAAGATGTTCAGCTGGGGGCCCCGGTTCCCGGCCGGGGTGTGGAATTCCAGCAGCACCAGGCCCGGGGCCATTTGGGCCAGTTCGGGGTTGGTGTTGGGGAAGGTTTGCCATCCGGCCTGGGCCACGGCCTGCTGCAACGCGGGCAGGTGACGGGGTTCGAGGGTGAAGAAGACCTCCGCGAAGTCCGGCCCCCGAGCGGTGAACAGGGCTTGAGCCTGCGGGGGCAACGCGGGGCCGGGCCAGGCCTGGGCCGCGAAGCCAGGCCAGAATTCCCGGGCCGGGACCAGCACCGGCAGGACTTCGGCCCAGGGCAGGGCGTCGGGGGCCGCGGGGCCCTGGAAGGTGGCTTCCAGCGGGTTCTGGGGCGTGGGCCACGGCCCGCCCTGGTTCCACGGGAGAGGGGTGGGGGTGAACGCGGGCACCGGCGTGCCTTGCGGCCGGCGCCAGGGGGTGGCGGTGGGCGGCCGCGTGGCCGTGGCGGTGGGGGACGCGGTAGGGGGCGGCGGTTCTGTTTCGGGCCGGCACGCGGCCACGGCCAGCATCACCCCCAGCAGGGGGAAGACGAAACGCGGGATGCGGGCCATGGGCTTCCTCCTCCTATGGGGCAAGACGGTGCTACGGCTGGGGCGTTGGGTGGCGAAGTAGCGCGTCGTATGCCCCCGGCAGGCATTATACCGCGGTTGGGGAGCCCGGCTCCTTCCTGATATCGCTGGGCGTGGGCGAGCAAGGTTGGGCAGGAGGTGCAGCCTTCCCCGCGGCGGCCGGGTTCCCCCTGGCCTATGCTTACTTTTGCGCACATTTTCTTCACACATCGGCGGCGGGTCGTTCGCTCGGCCAGGCGGCTCAAAATCCCCCACCCCAACCCCTCCCCCTTCGTAAGGGGGAGGGGCTGCGCGCGGCGATGGCCTTTCGCGATGGTCAGGTCCCGCCTCCCCTACGCCTCACTTTTACCCCCATCTTCGCCGTCATGGTTGGTGGCGGGCCGTTGGCGCGGCGGGCGGCTCAAAATCCCCCTCCCCAACCCCTCCCCCTTCGTAAGGGGGAGGGGTTGCGTGCGGCTGTGGCTTCTTCGCTGCGGCTCGTTTTCCCCCTCCCCTATGAGGGGAGGGGGTTAGGGGGCATATGCGTCAAGTTAAGCGGCGGGGCCACTTGACATAAAGCCACCGCTTGTGCATCCTTAGAAGCAAACACCAAACCACCAAGGAGGTGCACAAGCGATGGCTGCTTTCAGTATACCGCAAATGCT
>JALSPJ010000235.1 GCA_026985995.1 Anaerolineales bacterium | reverse complement strand
CCCGCCAGCGCGGGCCAAGGGACGCAGCGCAGCCGCCAGAAGCGCCTAAAACAATGCCACTTCTTTCGGTGGCGTCAACTTACCCTGCTTCACCAAGGTGCGCAAACAACGCGTGCACACCGTCTTGCGCACCCGCCGGCCGTTTTCCCACAGCGTCACCCGCTGCAAATTGGGCTTGAATTTGCGCGGGGTCGATTTCTTGGACCACGGCCGGTTGAGCCCGAATTGCGTCGTCTTGCCGCAAATTGCACACTTGGCCATAACCCTACCCTCTTGTGCTAAAATAGAGGCCCGCCACCGGCGGTTTGCGTGCGTCAAAAAACGGCTCCCGGACCGTGGCCCGGAGCCGAGCAGGCCCCATCTTACCACAAAACCCGCCTCTTTTCAACGGTTTGCGGGTTTTCTTTTCTGATGCCGGGCTTCACCGCCCCCCAACGGTAGGAGGCTTTCCATGTCCGACGCCCAAGACGAACGCACTCCTTACGGCCATATCCATGTCTCCCCCAAGGCCATTGCCACCATCGCCCACCAGGCCGTACTGCGCTCGTATGGTGTGGTGGGCCTGGCGCCCAAGAATCTGATGCAGGGCATCGCCCAGGTGCTCACCCGCGACCCCGCCCAGGGCGTGGATGTGCACTTCGACGACGAAGGCGTGGAAATCGACTTGTACATCGTAGTGCAATACGGCACCAACATTCGGGCCGTGGCCAACAGCGCGGCCAATGTGGTGCGCTATCATGTGGAAAAGGCCCTGGGCCTGCCGGTCAAAGCCGTCAATGTGCATGTGCGCGGCCTGCGCATCAACGACGAAGCCTGAACCCCCGGCGACCACCCACCATCCCCCTGCGTGAGGAGTGATGATGAGCCCCTGGAAATGGGAACCCAACCCCGAACGCCGCGCGGCCTGGCGGCAACGCCCCGTCGACGGCCAACGCTTCAAGGAACTGGTGGCCGCGGGCCTGGAATGGCTGCGCACCAACCAGGAAGTGGTCAACCGCCTCAATGTCTTCCCCGTGCCCGACGGCGACACGGGCACCAACATGGTGCTCACCATGCAAGCCGCGTGGGATGCCATCGCGGCCTCGGGCGAAACCCACCTGGGTCGCATGGTCAAGGCCGTGGCCCGGGGCGCGCTGCTGGGCGCGCGCGGCAACTCGGGCGTCATCCTCTCCCAGCTGTGGCGCGGTTTTGCCCGCGCGGTGGAAGACGAGGCCCACCTCACCCCCGAGGCCATGGTGCGCGGCCTGGTCGAAGCGCGCGATACCGCCTACCGGGGCGTGGTGCGGCCCGTCGAAGGCACCATCCTCACCGTGGCCAAAGAAGTGGCCGCCGCGGTCGAAGAAGCCCTGGCCCAGGGCGTCACCTCCATGATTGACCTGTTGGAGCGCGCGGTGGCCGCGGCCGACGCGGCCGTGGAACGCACCCCCGAGCTCCTGCCCGTGCTCAAACAGGCCGGCGTGGTCGACTCGGGCGGCAAGGGCCTCTTCTTCTTGCTCGAAGGCATGTTGCGCGCCATCGACGGCCTGCCCCTGGACCAGGCCGAGCTGCAGCCCCTGCCCCTCTCGGCCCTCAACATCGCCGGCGCGGAGGAAATGGTCGAGCCTGGCCAGGACTTCGAAGTCGTGGTCGATTTCATCCCCCAGG
>JALSPJ010000234.1 GCA_026985995.1 Anaerolineales bacterium | reverse complement strand
AACCTCTAACCCCCACCTTCCCCCTTCGCACCACGCCGGCTTTGCGTGCAGTCAGTTTTGCAAAAGGCCATTTACGCGTTGGGTGATGTGTGTTACACTTGGCGATGCTAAAGTTTCCTAAAACACTTTCCCCGCCCATGGTCCCAAATAATCGAGGAAGGGGGAGAGCCAACATGTGCACCGTAGGGTGAAACCGTGAGGGCTGATAATGCTATGGTCATATAGCCGTCGACTTGTGTTGGTGGTTTTGGTGTTGGGATTGGCGGCCTGCCAGGGGGCCGCGTTTTTGCGTCGTCCTACGGCAACGCCGACGCCGGCCGCCACTTTGGAATTGGGCGATGAGGTGTATACTCACCCGCAGGGCGCGTTTTCCCTCCCCTTGCCGGCCGGGTGGCAGGTGGCGTTGGAGGAGCCGGTGCGGGTGCGCCTGACGCCGGGGCCCCATGCCACGCCCAGCCCGTATCGCTGGATTGAGGTCGCGGTCATCAACACCGCGGTGGCGTTGGAAGACGAGGCCCTGGAGCGCTTCGCCCGGCAATTTGCCCAGGATGTGTGTGCTGCGGCAGGGCCGTGCGAGGTACGCCGCGTCTGGCTCGGCTCTGAGGGCCGGGCCCACGCCGACGCCCAGGTCGTCACCGACGAGGGCGAGGCCCGCTGGCACTTCGTGTACCAGCGCCAGGGGCCCGTGGTGTTCGTCTTGCACATTGCCAGCGACCCTTCGGGCGTGCCCGATGCCCTGGTATCGGCCTGGTGGCATTATCTGCGCCTGGATGCGACCAAGGCCGAGGGCCTGCCCCTCTATGGCTATCGGCGCATCTACACCCTGTCGTTGCCGCACCACCCCGAGCTGGAATTGCAAGAGGCCGTTCCTGTGGGGTGGCGGGTGACCCGGGCCCGGGATGTGCAAGCCGTGGAAGATTTGGCCTATGCCCTGGCCCTTTCCCCCGACAGCCGTTTTGGGCTGCTGCTTTATAGCGGCCATCAGGGCCACCTGGCACTGAGCGACCAGGATTTGCGCGCCAGCGCGCTGGCCACTTTGCACATGCTCTTCGAGCTCGAAGACAAGGATTTCGTCATCCACACCGCGCATCGTGACCTGGACGGCCGTTGGCTGTTGCTATGGGAAGCCACGCCGCCGGGCATGCGCGGGGTGACCCGGGCCGAAGCCTTTCACGACGAGCTGGTATTGTTCACCGGTTTTGCTCCCAGCACCCTGTGGGCGGTGGCCGAGCCCTTTTTCCAGGAGTTGCTGACCACTTTTCACCCGCTGCCCGTGGAGCGCTGAGCCGGCCTTACACCTGGCGCACGCCGGCCCGCAGGCGCTGCAGCCGGGCCTGGGGCAGGCCTTCCAGGGGGGCTAAGGCGTTGAGCGCGCCGCTGGTTTCCAGCACGAAAGAAGCCGAGACGCTGCCGTAGAGCGCGGCTTCCAGCGGGTCGTAGGTGTGCAGGAACCCGGCGGCAAAACCGCCGGCAAAGGCCGCGCCCACGCCCGTGGGGTCGTGCACCCGAGCCGGGTAGGCAGGCACCATCCAGCGCCGCCGGCCCCGGGCGTCGTACACCCACGCGCCCTCGGGGCCGCGTTTGATGACCACGATTTCGGCGCCCCAGGCGGCCAGGGCTTCGGCCATTTGCCATAAATCGTCGGTTTGCCCGGCGAAGAGCTCGCGCACCTCTTCTTCGGCCGGGGTGAAGGCGGTGGCGTCCAGCAGCACTCCCCGCAGGTCCTCGCGAAACGCGGGGCGCATGTAGCCGGGTTCGGGGTCGATGACGATGTGTTGGGGCCCCCGGCGGCGCGCTTCCGCGGGCACGAGCCAATGGGTGAGAAAGTCGTGGGGCGCGAATACCGCGGCCCGGGCTTCGGCGAGCCACGCCGGTAAGTCGCCGGCCCGCAGGGTCAGGGGCCCGGGTCGGGTGCGGGAAGGCGGCTTTTGGGGCGGGGGGGTGTAGTCCAGCAGCTCGGGGGGCAGGGGGAGCCCCCGGCGGGCAAAAAGGGGGGCCAGGGCCGGCGCGTCGGCCCGGCCCTGCCGCGGGTAGGCGAAGACGCGGCGGCCTTCCACGGTTTGGTCCGTGTAGCGCAGCCCTTCGGTGTTCCAACCTACCGCGCGCAGGCGGGCCAGCCAGGCTTTGGGAAAATCGGGCGCCAAGCGGGCCACCAGGCCCAGGTCCGGCTCCCACAGGGCCGCGCCCACCGCGGCATAGAGCGCGGGGCCGCCCGGCACATCGAGCACCGGGCGACCCTGATAGGGCAGCAGATATTCCCGCCACACAGGGCCCAAGACGGCCAAAGCTGGCATGGGCGTGCCTCGTGCCTCGGGGCTATTTCTTCTTTTTGCGGCGGCGCTTCTTGCGGCTGCCGCGGCCGGTTTCGGCCTGGGCCAGGGCCGGTTCCCGCGGCGGTTTGGGCTTTTTCTTCCCCTTGCCCTTTTTGCCCTTGGGCGCGGCGGGTTTACGCACCACACCGCCGCCCCCTTGCAGGGTCATGCCGCCGGGCAGGCTCAGGCTCAGGCCCGTGAGTTGGGCTTCCCCCACGGTGCGGATGTGGCTCTCTTCCACCCGATAGGTGAACATGCGGTCGATGGCCCGGGCCCGAATGCGCCGCAGCAGGCGGTCATAGAGCTCGAAAGCCCGCCGTTTGTATTGCACTAAGGGGTCCCGCTGCGCGTAGGCTTCCAGGCCAATGGAAGTGCGCAGGGCTTCCATCTCGGTGAGGTATTCGGCCCATTCGGTGTTGAAAATGCTCAGCAGCAGGAAGCGGTAGTTTTCGGTTTGCACCTGGCGACCCAGTTCGTGGGCCACCGGAGAGCGCAGTTCCTGAGGCAATTGGCCTAAGGGCGTGGCCGCATAGCGGGCGTAAGTCTCGGCCCCTAAGGCGCGCCGCAGGCCGAGCCGGGCCTTTTCGGCCAGCTGGTTCATGGCCGTGCCTTGCAGGCGCAGGAATTCATCCCAGCCCACGGCCCATTCTTGCGCCTGCCGCGCGTGTTCCAAATGGGTGAGGATGGCGTCCGCGGTGGCCGGGTCCGCGGGGTCCAGTTCCTGGGCCGCCCGGTAGAAGAAGCTCAACCGGCGCACCAGGCGCTCCCGCAGCTGGTGCTTGGCGTCGAATTCCTGCACCCGGGTGACTTCCAGGCCGTTGAGGATGCGGATGAGGGCCTGGCCCAGGGGTTCCAGCCACGGCCCCGCTGCGAAGGCGGTGCGCACTTCGGCCGGCGCTTCCGCGAGACGCTGGGCCGCGGCCCATTCCCGCTCGATGAGGGCGGGCAGGTCGCGCTGCACGCTTTTGGCAATGCGTTGGGCCTGTTGGTCCAAAAAGGTCTGCACCTGGTCGGCTACCTGGCTGACGATGGCGTCGGGGCTGGCATCCCAATCCACCTGCAGGGTGAAGTCGCGGCTGCCCACGATGCGCTGCAAGGCCAGTTCCAGGCGGCGGGTGTAAATGTTGCGCAGCGCGGTTTCGATTTGGCGGCGCAGGGGTTCCCGCAGCGCGTCGGGGTCGGTCACCAGCAGCCGTGCGGCCTCGGGGTCTAAGCGCAGGGGCAGGCGCAAAATGTTCTGCAGCTCCACCTGCACCTGCCGGGGGGAAGGGCGCTCCTCGCCCAGGCTGAGGCCTTCGAGGAAGATGTCCAGATTGTCCAGCCGCTCGGTGAGTTCGGCGTGCAGGCGTTCGGGCTGCTCGGCCACCAGCTCCGCGGCCAGGCGTTGGCGGTGCTGGTGCTCTAAGCGCACGGCCTCCTGGGCCAGGGTTTGCAGGGCCGCTTGCAAGGCCTGGGGGCCCTGTTGGGCCGCGGGCAGCAGGGTGGGCAGCAGGCGGGCATAAGTGAAATTGGGGAACAGCCAGTGCTGCAGGTCGATGGCCGGCTGGATGGCTTCCAGGTAGGCCAGCAGCTGCCAGGGGTCTTGTTCCTCGTCTACGGCCCGCTGCAGGCGTTCGGCCACCTCTTCTTGCAGCAGGCGGGCCATGTCTTCGCTCAGGTCGTCTTTGTGCAGAATGCGATTGCGCTGGTCGTAGATTTTCTGCCGCTGCACATTGAGCACATCGTCGTATTCCAGAATGTGCTTGCGGCGGTCGAAGTTGTAGCCTTCCACCCGGGTTTGGGCCTGCTCGATGAGGCGGGAGACCAGGGGGTGCTCCAGGGGGTAGAGGTCGTCGACCTGGAAGCGGCGCATGATGTTGTCCAGCTGGTCGCCGCCGAAGAGGCGCACCAGCTCGTCTTGCAGCGAAAGGAAGAAGCGGGAGGAACCGGGGTCGCCCTGCCGCCCGGCCCGGCCCCGCAGCTGGTTGTCGATGCGCCGGGATTCGTGGCGCACCGAGCCGATGACATGCAGGCCGCCCAGTTCCCGCACCCGGTGCATGTTTTCGATGTAGTCCATGAAGGTGAGCACATCGTCTTCGTAAATGCCGTATTGCTCGGGGGGCACCTGCTTGAGGGCCGCGTAACGCTCGTCCATGCGCAGGTTGTAGGGGTCGGGGTGCCCGGCCCGGCTGAGCACCCGGTTGACGCTGCTGATGACCTCTTCGGGCAGTTCGCCGCCCAGCTTGATGTCGACGCCCCGGCCGGCCATGTTGGTGGCGATGGTCACCGCGCCGAATTCCCCGGCCCGGGCGATGATTTGCCCTTCTTCCGCGTGGCGGCGGGCGTTGAGCACCTTATGGGGAATGCCCTGCCGCAGGGCCTCGAGCAGGCGCTGCCGGGCGTAGTCCCAGCGTTGGCGCTCGCTGGGGGTGGGCAGCAGCAAGTCGCGCAGGCGGGCCAGGTTTTCCTCCCGCTCGGGGTTGAGGTGCACCCCTAAGGCGCGGGCCAGTTTGCGCAGCTCGTGCTCCGAGACCTTTTCGATGGGCGCGTAGAGGGGCTCCAGTTCGGGGTACATGCGCCCCTCTTCGATGCCTTCCTGACGCAGGAAGGCGTCGCGCACCAGCATGATTTGCACCAGCTTGCGC
This sequence comes from Anaerolineales bacterium, assembly GCA_026985995.1. Lineage (GTDB taxonomy): Bacteria > Chloroflexota > Anaerolineae > Anaerolineales > DRMV01 > JAADEN01. The sequence continues at coordinate 2,541 of JALSPJ010000234.1, read as the reverse complement.
AGCGGCCCCTGGGCCAGGCGACCGCCTAAGCGTTCCGAAAGCTCCACCGAGGTGGTGCCTACCAGCACGGGCCGGCCCTGGATGTAGAAGCGCAGGATTTCCCACACCACGGCCCGAAACTTGGCCTCTTCGGTGCGGTAGATGACATCGGGGTAGTCCTTGCGCTTCCAGAAGAGGGGCTTGCGTTCGGGGTCGTCGCGGCGGGCGTAGTAGGTGTATTTGTAGCCCTCTTCGTCCACATCTTCCAACGCCACATAGGGCGCGTGGGGGCCGCTGGCCTGATATTCCAGGTTGGTGGGCAGGGCCAGCACATCCAGGTTGTAGATGGTTTGGAACTCCTCGGCCTCGGTGACCACGGTGCCGCTCATGCCGGCCAGCTTTTCGTACATGCGGAAGAAGTTTTGCAGGGTGATGGTGGCGTAGGTCATGTTTTCGGGTTGCACCTGCACCCGCTCTTTGGCCTCGATGGCCTGGTGCAGGCCATGGGACCAGCGGCGGCCGGGCATGAGGCGGCCGGTGTTTTCGTCGACGATGATGACCTTGCCGCCCTGGACGATGTAGTCTTTGTTGCGCTTGTAGAGGAACTGGGCCTGCAGGGCCTGTTCCAGATAGCCCCACAATTGCTCCTGGCGAGGGGTCAGGTCCTCGGGGCGGCTGGGGTCCCGCAGGGGTTCGCCCAGCAGGGCTTCGACTTTGGCCTCGCCGGCGGGGGTGAGCACCACCGAGCGGTCCTTTTCGTTGATGTCCACATCTTCGTCCGCGTCCAGCTGGCGCACCACTTCCGCGATGCGGTAATATTCGGCCACATCTTCGCTGGCCGGGCCCGAGATGATGAGGGGCGTGCGGGCTTCGTCGATGAGCACATTGTCCACTTCGTCGATGATGACATAGTGATGCCCGCGCTGCACCTGGTCTTCGGCCCGATAGGCCATGTTGTCGCGCAGGTAGTCGAAGCCGAATTCCTGGCTGGTGCCGTAGGTGATGTCCGCGTTGTAGGCTTCGCGGCGGGGCACCATGCGCAGCTGGTCCTGGTCTTCCTGGGGCGAGCGGCGCTCCAGGTCGACGAGGAAGGCCTTTTTGCCGTGCTCGGTGCGGGCCGCCATCTGGAGCACGCCCACCGAGAGGCCCAGCAAGTTGTAGATGGGGGCCATCCAGCGGGCATCGCGGCGGGCCAGGTAATCGTTGACCGTGGCCAGGTGCACGCCTTTGCCCACGGGCACGCCGTCGAGGGGCTCGAAGGTCCAGCGGTCCGGGTCGTCGCCCCAGCGGGCCCGGGCCTTTTCCACCCAGGCGGGGTTGAGGGCCAGCGCGTTGAGATACAAGGGCAAAGTGGCGACCAAGGTCTTGCCCTCGCCGGTTTTCATCTCCACGGCCTTGCCCTGGTGCAAGTTCGCGCCGCCGATGAGCTGCACATCGTAATGCCGCAAGCCGATGGTGCGCTTGCTGGCTTCCCGCACCGCGGCGAAGGCCTCGGGCAAAATATCGTCCAGGGTCTCGCCTCGGGCCAGGCGGCGGCGGAATTCATCGGTCTTGGCCCGCAGCTGCTCGTCCGACAGGGCCTCGAACTCGGGCTCTAAGGCGTTGATGGCTTCCACCAGCGGCCGGTATTGCTTGATGACCTTTTCCACCGGGTCGCCGGAAATGAGGCGCAAGAACTTTTTGAACATGGTCATCCATCCACGGTCCAGCGAAATAAAAAACCTTCCTTCGCCAGCGCCCTGGCGAAGCCTTGCCTGCTACCTCCCCGCTCTCCGCTCTCCGCTCCCTGCTCCCTTATTGCCCCCCTATCAAGGGGAACCCGGCCGCATACCAGGCCTGAATGCCCCCGCGCAGCTCGTACACTTCCTGGAAGCCCAGTTCGCGGAAGATGGGCATGGCCTGGCCGCTGCGGTTGCCGCTGTTGCAGTAGACCAGGTAAGCCTTATCCTTGGGCAGCTGGCTGAGTTCCTGCTGGAAAGTGGGCGCGTAGAAGTCGATGTTGACCGCGCCCTGAATGTGCCCGGCGACGAACTCTTGCGGCGTGCGGATGTCCAAAATCACGAAGTCGGGGTCGTTGCGGCGCTGCTGAATGAGCTGATAGGCCTCGTTGGCCGAGACCTGCTGCATTTTGGTGGCGGTCTTGCTGCCGCAGCCGGCCAGCAGGGCCAGCGCGGCCCAGGCGGCCAGGAAGAGGAACCAGCGGCGTTTCATGGCAACCTCCTGGGGGGGAACTTACGCCAAATGCGGGCCGAATTTTTTGACAATGGCCTTCTTGGGCTTGAAGCCGGTGAGGCGGGCCTTGACCTGGCCCTGGACGAACAAAATCATGGTGGGCACGCCCAGCACCCGATAGCGCACGGCCATTTGGGGGTCCTTGTCCACATCGAACTCCACCACCTCGGCCACCCCGGCCCATTCCCGGGCCAGTTCTTCCAACACGGGTTTGAGCTGCTTGCAGGGCGCGCACCACTCGGCGGTAAATTCCACCAGCACCGGGCGCTCGGCTTGCAGCACCTCGGCGTCGAAAGTCGCGGTGGTCACTTCACGCAAGGGGCTCATGGG
>JALSPJ010000233.1 GCA_026985995.1 Anaerolineales bacterium | reverse complement strand
TTCAAATTCGCCGCGGAAGCGGGAACCGGCAATCATCGCGCCCAGGTCCAGGGCCAGCACCCGTTTGCCTTCCAGCATTTCGGGCACATCGCCGGCGACGATTTTTTGCGCCAGACCCTCGACGATGGCCGTTTTGCCCACCCCGGCTTCGCCGATGAGCACAGGGTTGTTCTTGGTGCGGCGGGCCAGAATTTGCATCACCCGCAAAATTTCGGCTTCCCGGCCAATGACCGGGTCCAGCTTGCCTTCCCGGGCCAGTTGGGTCAGGTCCCGGGAATATTTTTCCAGGGTGCGGTAGCGGTCCTCGGCCCGGCGGTCCGTCACCCGTTGGCCGCCGCGCACCTGCTGAATGGCGTTCAGCACCCGGGGCCGGCTGATGCCCACCTCTTGCAGCAGCCGCGCGGTGGCGGTGTTGCGTTCGCTCAAGATGGCCAGGAACAAATGCTCGGTGGAGATGAATTCGTCGTGCAGGTTGGTGGCCTCTCGCTGGGCCAGGTCCACCACCCGTTTGACCCGAGGGGTGATGAACAGCTGCCCCGCGCCGCGGCCATAGATGCCCACTTTGGGGGAAGTGCGCAGCATGTGGTCCAGCCGGTCCTTGAGGAAGTGGACATCGATGCCCAAAGTTTCCAGCACCTTGGGCACCACGCCGTCGGGCTGGTCCAGCAGGGCCAGCAAAATGTGCTCCACATCGATTTGGGTGTGGCCGTAAAACTGGCTCAGTTCGGCCGCGCGTTGGGCCGCTTCTTGAGCCCGTTCGGTAAAGCGTTCGAAGCGCATGGTTGTTTCCCATCCCTGAGGAAGATGTGCCGGCGCGACCGCGTGCGGCGGTGGTCTCGGGGCCTTCCCCCGGCAGAGGGCTGCGGCCCGGTCGGCGGCTTTATTATAGCAGAAGGCCTCGGGGCCGGTGGTATACTGCCCCTGCGCGGGGTCGGGCCAGCGCGCCTGAGCCGGGCCCCGAAGGAGGGATGCGTATGTCCAGACGCTGGTCATGGCTGCTCATGGCTGCAGCGGCCGGTCTTTTGCTGTGGTTGGGTCGAGGGCCCCGGGCGGGGTTGTCGGGGGTGGAACCGACCTTCGGCCAGCAGCCCTATGTGCTGGCCCAGGTGGAACGGGTGCTGCAGGCCGAGGCACAGGGGCAGGCTTATCAGGTGCTCGAGGCGCGGGTGCTGGAAGGCCCGTGGGCCAACTGGCCCGTGCGCATTGAATATGGCAAATATCAGCCCGCGTCCGCGGGGTTGCCCCTGCGCCCGGGGGACCGCATTTGGGTGACCCTCAGCCAGGGGCCCAACGGCCAAGTGCAGGCCTATTTCGTCGATGTGGCACGCGGGCCGCAGCTGGCCCTCCTGGCCGGGCTGTTCGTGCTGGTCATCGTGCTCACCAGCGGCTGGAAGGGCGTGCGCAGCCTGCTGGCCATGGCCTACAGCCTGGCCGTCATCGTCTATTACATCATCCCCCGCATTTTGGCCGGGCAGGACCCGGTGTGGGTGAGCATCTCGGGCTCGGTGCTGCTGCTGGGGGTGACGCTATACTTCACCTATGGCTGGGGGTGGAAGACCCACGCCGCGGTGCTCAGCATGGTCTTGGGTCTGGCGCTGACGGGCCTGCTGGCCTGGGCGGGGGTCGACTTCACCCGGCTGCGGGGCTATGGCGCGGAAGAGGCCCTGTTTTTGGCCCAGCAAGCGCCGGTGGCCCTCAATTTGCGCGGCCTGCTGCTGGGCGGCATGATTATCGGCGCGTTGGGCGTGCTCGACGACCTGGTGGCCACCCAGGCCGCGGCCGTGTTCGAACTCTATGCCGCCGCGCCCCATCTTCCCCTGCGGGAACTGATGCGCCGGGCCATGCACATTGGCCAGGACCATGTGGCGGCCACGGTCAACACCTTGGTGCTGGCCTACGCGGGCACCGCGCTGCCCATGCTGTTGCTCTTTTCGCTGGGCGCGACGCCCTGGCTCGATTTGTTCAACTACGAATTCGTGGCCGAAGAGGTGGTGCGCACCTTGGTGGGCGCCATTGGCCTCATCTTGACGGTGCCCATCACCACGGTGGTGGCCGCGCTGTTGGCCCGGCAGCGGGACCAGGCCCGGCATCCCTGGCTGCGCTGGCTGGGCCCGTGGGAAGCCGGCGGCCACGCCCATGGCCACGGCCACGCGCAGGAGGAGGTTCCCCATGCCCCAGCCTGAACATTGGCGCGGCATTTTCGCCGCCGCGCTCACCCCCATGGACGAGCAGGGCCGGGTGCGGCCCCAGGACCTGCCCCGGCTGCTGGCCCATCTGGACGCCCAGGGCGCGCACGGCGCGTTGCTGCTGGGCACCACGGGCGAAGGCCCTTCGTGCAGCCCCGAAGAGCGGCTGGCCCTGATGCGGGCCGCCGTGGCCGCGCGGCCGCGTTCCGACTTCCGCCTTTTGGTCGGCACGGGCACCCCCGCGCTGGAGGAAACCATCGCTCTCACCCAGGCCGCGTTCGACCTGGGCTTCGACGGCGTGCTGGTGCTGCCGCCCTACTATTTTCGCCGCGCGCCCGCAGCCGGTCTGGAAGCCTGGTTCCGTGCGGTGTTGCAGCGCGCCGTGCCCGCGGATGGCGCGCTCCTGGCCTATCACATCCCCCAGGTGAGCGGCGTGGGGCTGTCGCTGGATCTGTTGGCCCGGCTCAAGGACGCGTTCCCCCGGCGCTTTGTGGGGCTCAAAGACTCCTCGGGCGACCCGGCCTTCGCGGCCGCGCTGGGCCAACGCTTTGGCCCCGCGCTGCGGGTGTTTACGGGCAACGACCACCTGTTGGCCTATGCGTGGGGAACCGGGGCCGCGGGGGCCATCACCGCGGCGGCCAACATCGCCGCGGGGCTGCTGCGCCAGGCGTGGGACGCGCTGGAAGCCGGAGGCGACGCGGCCCGGGCCCAGGCCCGCCTGCACGCGGTGCGGGAAACCCTGGAAGGTCTGGGCCCCTTCCCCGCGGGGCTCAAGGCGGTGCTGCCGCCCCTGTATGGCCTGCCCCGCTGGGGCCTCAAGCCGCCCCTGCTGCCGCCGCCACCTCAGGCCGTGGCCGCCGCGGTGCCCCGTTTGCGGGCTTTGCTGGCCGGGGTATAATGCCCCTGCCCATCCTTCCCCTGGAGCGTGACCATGCAACGCATTCGCCAACTGTATCTGCTGGGCCAATCCTTGTGGTACGACTACATCGACCGGGAGCTGCTGCTCTCGGGTCGGCTGGCCGAGCTGGTCGACGCGGGGGTGGTCCACGGCGTGACTTCCAACCCGGCCATCTTTCGGCGAGCCATGACCCAATCCGCGGCCTATGCCGACGAGCGGGCCCTCTTGAGCCGCCAGGGCCTGAGCCCCGAGGCCGTCTACGAGCATCTGGCCGTGGCCGATATTCGGGCCGCGTGCGATGTGCTGCTGCCCCTCTACGAGCGCACCCACGGCCGCGATGGCTTCGTGAGCCTGGAGGTGAGCCCCCACCTGGCCCACGACCCCCAGGCCACGGTGCAGGCCGCCCGCCGCCTGTGGAAGTGGGTGGACCGGCCCAACTTGATGATCAAAATCCCCGGCACCCAGGCCGGACTGCAAGCCATTGAAGAAGCCTTGGTGGCCGGGGTTTCGGTGAATGTCACCCTGCTGTTTTCGGTGGCCCGTTATCGGCAGGTGATGGAAGTGTATTTGCGGGCCTTAGAGCGGCGGGTGGCCCAGGGGCTGCCGGTGGACAACATCGCCTCGGTGGCTTCCTTCTTCGTCTCCCGGGTCGACACCAAGGTGGACGCCGCGCTGGAGGCCGTGGCCGCGGCCGACGGTTCCCAGGCCGAACGAGCCCGGGCCCTGCAGGGCACCATCGCCATTGCCAACGCGCGGCAGGCCTACCAGGCCTTCAAGGCCATGTTTTCGGGGGAACGCTTTGCGGCCCTGGCCGCGCGCGGGGCCCGGGTGCAGCGCCCGCTGTGGGCTTCCACCAGCACCAAGAACCCGGCCTATCCCGATACGCTGTATGTGGACGCGCTCATCGGCCCGCAGACGGTGAACACCGTGCCGCCCCAAACCTGGCAGGCTTTTGCGGACCATGGCACCCCGCGCTTGACGGTGGAAGCAGATGTGGAAGGCGACGCGGCCCGCTTGCGGGCCCTGGCCGGGCTGGGCATCGATTTGGACGCCATCACCGCGCAGCTGGAGGCCGAAGGGGTGCAGGCTTTTGTGGAGGCCTACGACGCGCTGCTGGCCGCGCTGGCCGGGGGGTGAACCGCGGGATGACAACCGTGGATGAAAAACAGCGGTCAGCAGGGAGCGGTGAGCAGAGAGCGCGCGGTAGCGGTAGGGGCGACCGGCTGGTCGCCCGTCGCGGTAGGGGCGCAGCGTGCTGCGCCCGGGGGAATGAAACCGCGGATAAACGCGGATGAAAAACAGCGGTCAGCAGGGAGCGGTGAGCAGAGAGCGCGTGGTAGGGGCGCACGGCTGGTCACCCAGGCCCATGAAACCGCGGATGGGCGCGGAAGGAAAAGAGCGGCGAGCGGTTAGCAAGCCTGGCACTCGCTAACTTCCCATTTCTCTCCCTCCGTGTTCTCCGTGTCCCCGTGTGAGCCCTCATCTTCCAGCCACCGACTTCCAACTTCTAACCACCAACCACCAACCTCTAACCTCTTCCCCGTGTTCCCCGTGCCCCGTGTGAACCCTTTGGAATGCGGCGGCCTGGCCGCGCGCCGGCCTACGGCCCGCTGGTGGGCGGGTTGTAGTAGCTGTACACCGCCTGGCCTAAGCGTTGGATGAGCTTGGAATGCACATCCCAGATGAGCCCCTGGGGCCGGTAGATGAAGATGCTCAGCACATAGTCGCCGTTGGGGGTGTAGATGATGCCCGCATCACCCAAGGTCTGAATGCCCCCCGCGGGGTTGCTAATCCAGCCGTGCTTGTGATCCACCCGCACGCCTTCGGGCACCGAGGCTTCCAGCAGCACGCCGATGCGGTTTTGCGAAAGATACTCTAACATCAAGCGGCACTCGTCGCGGGTGATTTCCTGGGGCCAGGCCACCAGCAGGGTTCCGCCCCCGCGATACGCGCACTGGTACAGGTCGACCAGCAGCATGCCCATTTCGCTGGGCGTGGTTTGATTGTAAGGGTCGGGCTCGGTGTTCAGGTCCGGCCGCTGGTTGGCCGGGGTCTCGAAGCGGGCCAACAGGGGCGCGCCGGGGTAGAAATAACCGGCCAGGAAGGTGTTTTCTAAACCCAATTCACGCATGTCTTGCGTCACAATGAGGGGCCCCAGGTTGGGGTCCATCAAATTTTCCATGAGCCAATCCGCGGGGTCGTTGCCCGAGAGGGTAATCATTTCCTTAATCCAGCGCAGGATTTCGGAATCGGGGGGCTCTTGCGCGGCATCGACCCGCCGAAACGCGGACACCATGATGGGAATTTTGATGGTGCTGGCTGCGGTGAAAGCCAAATCCGGCGGGATGGGGTACTCCTGGCCCTGGCGATAGATGAAGTGGATTTCGTCGCCGCTGTTGAGGTGGTACAGATACAGGCCCACCACGCCGTCGAACTCGCTGAGGTCGATGGTTTGCTCCAGCAACACCTGCAGGTTGTAGAGAGGCGGCCGGGTGGGGGGCACCCGGCGAATGGGCAGCACCACCCGCCGGTTGGTGCGGGAGAACAGCGCGCGTTCGATGAGGGGGATGGCCTGGTCGATGTTGAGCGCACTGCCCCACTGGCCCGGCGAAAACTGGGTGGTGCCCACCACCGGCTGCGGGGGGATGGGCGGCTTGTCGTAGCGGGGCGCGATTTCCTGGGCCAGATATTCCCGCAAGCGGGCTTCGGAGTACGAGGCCACCAGCGGCACTTCGACTTTGGGCGGTCGGCGGCCCCACAGAAAATCCCAAAAGCCGGCCCAGAAGGAACGCTGCTGGCGCTGGCTTTCCACCGCGGCCAGCATGGCGTCGATGTCGACCTGGAAGCCCACCGCGGCCGGGTCGAGCCAGATGACCGCGTCGCCATAGACCAGCTCCACCGGCGCGCTGTAGGCTTCCAGCACCCGCCGCGCGGCTTCCTCACGCGTCAGCCCCCCCACGGGAATGTCGGCCACGACCGTGTCGGGAGGCAGGCGGTCCTGCACCCGGCTGTATTGCACCAGGCTGACCACGCCCAAAGTGAGCCCGGTCAGCAGCAGGAACACCGACACCCAGCGCAGCAAGGGGAAGCCCACCCGGGGCGAAGAGGCGCGCAAGTTCATCATGGTTCATTGCCTCCGGCCTATGCCATCCGGCCCATTGTACCCAAGCCAGGGGGGCTTGTCCAATGCCCGGCGCGGGCCCGGGGCCGGGGCCCTGGCGCCGCGATGGTACAATCGCAGCGACGGTGTTCGCGCTTTGCCCTTGTGGGAGGTACGCCATGGCCCATCATCCGCCTGAGCCCTTTCGCATCAAGATGGTCGAGCCCATTCGCCTGCCCGCGCCCCCCGAACGGGAAGCCGCGCTGCAGCGGGCCGCGTACAACCTCTTCGGCCTGCGCAGCGACGAAGTCTTCATCGACCTGCTCACCGATTCGGGCACCGGCGCCATGAGCCAGGCCCAATGGGCCGCGCTCATGCAGGGCGACGAATCCTACGCCGGCGCGCGTTCCTTCCAGCGTTTTCAGGCCGCGGTGCGCGACATCTTCGGCTTCCCCCATGTGCTGCCCACCCACCAGGGCCGGGCCGCGGAGAAAATCTTAGCCGCCATCCTCTTGCAGCCCGGCCAGTATGTGCCTTCCAACACCCACTTCGACACCACCGAGGCCAACATTCGCTATCGGGGCGGCCGGCCCGTCAACCTGGTCATCGACGAAGCCTGGGACCCGGCCAGCCCGCATCCTTTCAAAGGCAACATGGACATCGCCAAACTGCGGGCCTTCATCGAAGAAGTCGGCCCCGAGAACATCCCCTTTGGGATGCTCACCATCACCAACAACAGCGTGGGCGGCCAGCCGGTGTCCATGGAAAACATCCGCCAGACCGCGGCCGTGTATCACGAATACGGCATTCCCTTCATCATCGACGCCTGCCGCTTCGCGGAAAACGCGTATTTCATCCATCTGCGGGAACCGGGCTACCGGGACAAGACGCCGCTGGAGATTGCCCGGGAGATGTTCTCCTACGCCGACGGCGCGACCATGAGCGCCAAGAAAGACGGCCTGGGCAACATCGGCGGCTTTCTGGCCCTGCGCGACGAGGCCCTCTACCGCCGAGCCGCAGCCCAGGGCGTGCTGTGGGAAGGTTTTCCGACCTACGGCGGATTGGCCGGCCGGGACCTGGAAGCCCTGGCCGTGGGCCTCTACGAAGCCTTAGAACCCGCGTATCTGGACTATCGCCTGGGTCAGGTGGCCTACCTGCACGCCCGCCTGCAAGAAGAAGGGGTGCCCGTGCTCAGCCCGCCGGGCGGCCACGCGGTGTATCTGGACGCCCGGGCCCTGCTGCCCCACATTCCCCAAAGCCAATACCCGGCCCAGGCCCTGGCGGTGGAGCTATATCGGGCCGGCGCGGTGCGGGGCGTGGAAATTGGCTCGGTGATGTTCGCCCACCCGGACCCC
>JALSPJ010000232.1 GCA_026985995.1 Anaerolineales bacterium | reverse complement strand
ACCCGGGCCGCGCCCACGGCCACGGTCACCCCGCTGCTCGCCAGCCCTTCGTCGACCGGGCCCACTGCCACGCCCACGGCCACGGCCACCCTGCCGCCCACTTCCACCCCGCGGCCCAGCCCCACCCTGCCCCCAACCCTGCCGCCCACGGTGGCTTTCACCCCCACCCTGCCCCCCACGGCCACTTTCACCCCCACCGTGCGCCTGGCCACCAACCCCTACGAGTTGGGCGAACCCGATATGCTCGACCCCATGGACATCCCCGGCAAGCACTGGTATGTGTGGGGGAACCCCCATGTGCGGCACCGGGTCGAGCCCGGGCGGCTGGTGCTCATCGTCGACAAAACCGGCGAGGTCACCTACTGGGTGCGCTCCACCTACCCCGCGCTCACCGATGCCTACCTGGAAGGCGTATTCCTGACCGGGCCCCAATGTAATCACAAAGACCGCTACGGCCTGCTGGTGCGCTCGCCGTCCAAGTACGAAGGCATTCTGTTCATCGTCTCGTGCGACGGCATGTTCAAGATTTTCCGCTGGAACGGCGGGCTGAAAATCTTGCAAGACTGGACCCGCACCCCAGCCATTCACACCGGCGCGCGGCAGCGCAACCGGGTGGGTGTGTGGATGGAAGGCACCACCATGCGCCTGTTCATCAACAACGAAGAAGTGGCCCAGGTGGAAGACAGCAAATTCACCGAGGGTACCTTTGGACTGCTTATCGGCGCGGATGCCACGCCCCGCTTCGAGGTGGCGGTGGACCAGGTCGCCTACTGGCTGCTGCCCCAACCCGCGGTAGAGGAAACGCCATAAGTGCCGGCAACGGCAAGCCAAACGCCAAAACGCGAAAGGGGGCGGCGGTCCGCAACCCGCGAACCGCCCGCCCCCCAACCTCCAACCTCTATCCCCCCAACTTCCAACCCCCAACTTCCACCTACAACCACAAATCCCCAACCCCAGGGTGCAACCTTTTCCCGCGCCTCACTTTTTTCTGGTATAGTAAAAAGCCTGCATATTGCCGGCCTATCTCCCTCCAAGGAAAGGCGCATCTATGGAATTGCGAGGGCCGCGGTGGACTTTGCGCAAGCCACCCAAACGCCGCACCCGGTGGGACCGCATCTTCTTGCTGCTGTCGCTCATCCTGGTGGCGGCTTACATCCAGTATTTTCTGTTGCCCGACATTGCCCTGCCCTTAGCCCCCACCCCCACGCCCACCCCCAACCCCGCGGCGTTGGTGGAAGAAGCGCAGGCCCTGTTCGACGAAGGCAAACTCCAGGCCGCCATCGAAGACTATCAGCGGGCCATTTTGCTGCAGCCCGACAACCCCGCCTGGCATTTCGAGCTGGCCCGCCTGTTGGCCTTGAGCGGCCAATATGAAGCCGCGCTCACCGCGGTGGAAAACGCGCTGCTGCTCAACCCCAACTACGCGGACGCGCACGCGCTGCGAGGCTGGTTGCTGCACCAGCAGGGCCAAACCTTAGAGGGCCTGGCTTCCCTCAAGCGGGCTTTGGAGCTGGACCCCAACAACGCGCTGGCCTGGGCCCTGCAGGCCGAAGTCTTCGCCGACCAGGGCCTCTATGAGCAGGCGGCCGCGGCCTCCCGCAAAGCCGTGGCCCTGGCCCCGGGCATGCTCGAAGCCCGCCGGGCCCGGGGCTATGTGCTATATGCCACCGGCAACTACGAAGAAGCCCTGAGCGAATACAAAGCCGCGCTGGCCATCAACAACCACATTCCCGACTTGCACCTCATGTTGGGCGTCATCTACCGGGTGCTGGGCGATTACGGCCAGGCGGTGCAGGCTTTCCTGGACGCCAACGCGCTGGACCCCGCCAATCCTTACCCCGACCTGTACATCTCCCGCACTTACGCCGGCCAGGGGGAATTTGGCCGCGCGCTGCAATACGCGCTCAAGGCCGCGCAGGAAGCCCCGGCCGACCCCTTCATGCACGGCAACCTGGGCGTGATGTATTACAAAAACGGCAAGCTGCAAGAAGCCGTGCGGGAGCTGGCCCTGGTGGTGGAAGGCGGCCAGACCGACGACGGGGTGCAGGTGGAACCCCTGCCCCTGCAATATGGCCGGGTGGCCGAATATTACTTCGTCTATGGCCTCGCGCTGGCCAAACTGGGCCGCTGTGACCAGGCCGTGCCTGTATTCCAGCGCATCCTGGAAGGCGTACCCGGCGATGAAATCGCGGTGTATAATGCCCAGGAAGGGCTGCGCCTGTGCGGCGCCGCGGGCCGCCCCACGGCCACCCCGCCCATCACGCCCACGGTCAGCCCCACGCCGTAGGTTCCCTTTTGGCCCTACCCCAAGGAGGCGCGTATGCAAGTGCTGCGCATCGACCTCACCACCCGCTCGGCCGCCGCGGAGCCGGTTCCCCCCACCTGGGAGCCCCTGGGCGGCCGGGGCCTGGTGGCCCGTATTTTGCTCGACCGCATGGACCCCACCGCCGACCCTTTAGGCCCGCGCAATGTACTCATCTTCGCGCCGGGCCTGCTGGTGGGGCATCGGCTTTCCAGCACGGACCGCATCTCCATCGGCGGCAAGAGCCCCCTCACCGGCGGGGTCAAAGAGGCCAATGCCGGCGGCCGTACCGGATGGGCCATCGCCCACCTGGGCTACAAGGCCGTGTTGCTCGAAGGCCGCGCCCCCCGAGGCACCTGGTGGGTGGTGCATGTCTCCGCGCAGGGGGTGCGCTTCGACCCCGCCGACGACCTGGTGGGCCTGGGCACTTACGCCACCGCGCAGCGCCTGCGGGAACGCTACGGCGACGACACGCGCATCGCTATGGCCCTCATCGGCCCCGCGGGCGAACGCCGGGCCCGGGCCGCGGGCATCGCCAACATCGATGTCGACGGCGTGCCTTCGCGGCTGGCCGCGCGCGGCGGCCTGGGCGCGGTGATGGGCAGCAAAGGCGTCAAGGCCATCGTCTTCGACCCCCGCGAGGGGCAGGAACCGCCTCTGGCCGACCCCCAGGCCTTCAAGGCCGCGCGCAAAGCCTACATTCGCGCCCTGCTGGCCCACCCGCAGACCAAAACTTACGAAACCTTCGGCACCGCGGCCATGGTCAACATGTGCAACGCGTTCGGCGGCCTGCCCACCCGCAACTTCTCCCAGGGCCAGTTCGAGGCCGCGGAACGCATTAGCGGCGAGGCCCTGCGGCAGCTCATCCTTCAACGCGACGGCCAGGGGAACCCTTCCCACGCCTGCATGGCCGGGTGCAGCATCAAATGCTCCAACATCGTGCCCGACCCCCAGGGCCGGGCCGTGGTTTCGCCCCTGGAATATGAAACCATCGCGCTCATGGGTTCCAATTTGGGCCTGGATGATTTGGATGTCATCGCTCGCTTGAACCACGCGGCCAACGATTTGGGCCTCGACACCATCGATTTGGGCGCCGCGCTGGGCGTGGCCGCGGATGCCGGCTTGTGGCGTTTTGGAACCGCGACCCAGGCCCTGGCCCTGGTGCAGCAGATTTACGATGGCACGCCCTTGGGCCGCTTGCTGACCAACGGCGCGGCGCTCACCGGCCAGGCCTTAGGTGTGGAGCGGGTCCCCGCGGTCAAAGGGCAGGCCATCTCGGCCTACGACCCCCGGGCCATCAAGGGCACCGGCGTGACTTACGCCACCAGCCCCCAGGGCGCGGACCACACCGCGGGGTTGACCATTCGGGCCAAAATCGACCATCTGGACCCCACGGTACAGGCGCCCGTTTCCCGCAGCGCGCAGCTCAAGATGGCCGGTTACGACACCCTGGGCGCGTGCATCTTCGCCGGTTATGGCTATGGCGCTGCGCCCCAGGTCATTCCCGAGCTGTTGCGGGCCCGCTATGGCTGGCATGTGGGCGACGATGTGCTCCTCCAGCTGGGCCGGGAGACCATTCGCTTAGAGCGGGCTTTCAACCGGGCCGCGGGGTTGGGCCCGGCCCACGACCGCCTGCCCGAATGGATGACCCTCGAGCCCCTGCCGCCCCACAACACAGTGTTCGATGTGCCCCCCGAGGACCTGGACCGCCTATGGGCCGACCTGAACTGACTTCCCCCGCTGCGCACCAAGACGAAGTCCCATCCCAGCTGGCCGCCTGGGGCATTTCGGCCGCGCAACTGGCCGCCTGGCGGGCCAAGGCCCGGGCCGTGCACCAGCGCCTGTTGGCCTATTACGGCCAGCCCCAGGTCATCCGCCGACCGCCCCTGGACGAGCTCATTCTGACCATCCTGTCGCAAAATACTAACGACGGCAATCGCGACCGGGCCTACGCCGCGTTGCGCGGTCGGTTCCCCACCTGGGAGGCCGTGCGCGACGCGCCTCCCGAGGCCGTGGTGGAAGCCATTCGGCCCGCGGGGCTGGCCAACCAGAAGGGTCCCCGCATCCAGGCCGTGTTGCAGGCCATCACTCAAGAGCGGGGCAGCCTGGACCTCAGCTTTTTGGCCGCCTGGCCCGTGGAAAAGGCCCGGGAGTGGCTGTTGCAGTTCAAGGGTGTAGGGCCCAAAACCGCGGCCATTGTGCTGCTCTTTTCCTTAGGCAAGCCGGCGTTTCCGGTGGATACGCACATTTACCGGGTCACCGGCCGCTTGGGCCTGCGCCCGCCCAACCTGAGCGTGGAACGCACCCATGTGCTCATGGAGCATGTGTTCCCGCCCGAGGCTTATTTTGCCGCGCACTTGAATTTGATTTACTTGGGCCGGGATTTTTGCCGCCCCCGCAAGCCCCGCTGCAGCACCTGCCCGGTGCGGGATTTGTGCGACTACGCCCGGCAATTCACGCCCGAGGAGCAGGCCCATGACGCCCGTGCCTGAATTGCTGAACTTGCTCGATTTGCCCTGGGCCGAGTTCGATGCACAAAAGCGCCTGGTGCGCCAGCACCCGCGCTTCCCCCAGGTGGAAGAGGTGCCCGCGCTGGCCCAATGGCTGCAAGACGAAGCCCCCCTCACGCCCAACGAAGGCGTGGTGGTGACCGGCCCCCGAGGGCAAAATGTGGCCCTGTGGCCCCGGGAGGGCGGCGGCTTTTGGGCCGTGCTATACCCTCGGCCCGAGGTGCGGGCCTTGGGCGAAGCCTGGATCGAGGAAAAGCCCTTCCTCAACATGCTGGTGCACGAGCTGCGCCTGCCGGTGACGGTCATCAAGGGCTACACTTCCCTCATGGAAAAGGGGCTGGCCGGGCCGGTGACCGACAAGCAAAAGGAATTCCTGGCCACCATGGCCGCCAATGTGCGCCGCTTAGAACGGCTGCTGGAGCTGGTGGGGCTGCTGAGCAAAATCGCCCACCGTCGGCTGCCCTATGCCCCCCGGGCCATCACCTTAGGCGCTTTGGTGGAAGAACCCGTGCGGGCCTGGGCCGACCGCTGGGCCGAAAAGGGGTTGACCTTCACCCCCCTGCCCGCCGAACAGGCCGGCTGGCAAGTGCACACGGACCCGCAATATGCGCGCTGGATTGTACAGCACTTGCTGGAAAACGCCTGGGCGTATACCCCCGAAGGCGGACAGGTGTGGCTGACCGCGCAGCGCACCGGGCAAGGTGTGGCCCTGGAAGTGCACGACACGGGCATTGGCATCGCGCCCGAAGAGCGGGCACGGCTGTTCGCCCCCTTCTTCCGCTCGCCCGACGAGCGGGTGCGGGACCGGCCCGGCTGGGGCCTGGCCCTGCATGTGGCCCGGGCCTTAGCCCGCGACCTGGGCGGGGACCTGACCTATCGGGCCGCGGAGCCCGGCCC
Source organism: Anaerolineales bacterium (assembly GCA_026985995.1). Classification (GTDB taxonomy): domain Bacteria; phylum Chloroflexota; class Anaerolineae; order Anaerolineales; family DRMV01; genus JAADEN01. The sequence continues at coordinate 1,832 of JALSPJ010000232.1, read as the reverse complement.
GGGCAGCGTGTTCATCCTGCACCTGCCCGCGGCGCGGGAGGAGGCGAACCCGGGACAGGCCCAAACCCCTGACGGTGGAACCCTGGGAGGATGACATGGCTGGCGGTTCACGCGCACCGAGGCGTGGGCACGAACTGCGAGATCGGGTAGCACAGTTGGCCCAGGCGTTGGGCCTGGAAGTACAGATGGAAGTGCCTGTGGCCCGGCGTATTTGGGGCGCACGGCGGCGCATCGATGTGGTCGTGCGCAAACCTCGCAGTGAAAAGGTATTGGGCATCGAGTGCAAATATCAGGGCACCTCGGGCTCGGCCGAAGAGAAAATCGTCGCCACTCTGGAAGACATCAAACACTGGCCCATACCCGGCATTGTGGTCATCGATGGGCCCGGGTTCTCGGCCAACATCAAAGCCTTCCTGCTGGCTTCGGGGCGGGTGGTAGAATGGACGCACCTGGAAGAGTGGTTGCGTTTGTTCTTCCTGCTGGATGAGGATGCCTGACATGTACCGGCATGGGCTAAACCGCAAAGCCAGGCCGCGGCCGTTTCTCAAATGGGCCGGGGGAAAAACGGCTCTCTTGCCGGTGCTGTTGGCCCATGCGCCCCCGGATTTTGGCGTTTACCACGAGCCTTTTTTGGGCGGCGGGGCGCTGTTCTTCGCCTTGTATCGTTTGGGCCGCCTGCAACACCCGGCCCGCCTTTCCGACATCAATGCCGAACTCATCGATACCTACCGGGCCCTCAAAGAAGATGTGGAAGCCGTCATCCGCTTGCTGGACACTTACCCCCACAACGAAGAGTTTTATTACCACCTGCGCGCCCTGGATCCCTGGCAATTGCCGTTGGCCGAACGCGCGGCGCGCATGATTTATCTGAACAAAACCGGCTACAACGGCCTGTATCGCGTCAATCGGGCCGGTAAGTTCAATGTGCCTTTTGGACGCTATAAGAAGCCCAATTACAAAGATTTCGACAATTTGCGCGCGGTGGCCCGGGCGCTGTCCCACGCCCATGTTGAGGTCGCGCCTTTCGAGCAGGTGCTGGAACACGCCCAACCCGGTGACTTCGTCTATTTCGACCCGCCGTACGACCCGGTCTCCAGAACCGCGAAATTTACCCAATATCATGCCCAGGGCTTTACGCGCCGCGATCAAGAACGCCTGGCCCGGGTCTTCTATCAACTCCGGGAACGGGGCGTGTGGGTCATGCTCTCCAACGCGGACACGCCCTTCATTCGGGCGCTCTATGCCGAAGCACATATCGTCCCGGTACAGGCCCCGCGTGCCATTAACAGCAAAGGCCACCGCCGCGGACCCCAGCCCGAAGTGCTGGTGCTGGGCTATGCACCGCCCGCGGCGGGGCCCTTGCTGCGGTCAGTCGTGTCGCCCTCGGCCGCCGACGACCAGACAGCCTGAAGTGCACCGTGGCGATGGCTATCACCTCCACGCGCAAGTTGGTGTGGCTCGTGAGCGCCCTGCTCACCGCCTGCGCGTCCATGCCCGCTCCGGGCGGGTCGCCCGGAGCATCGCCGTGGGCAACCCCAACCGCCGCGCCCCGCCCCAGCCCCACCGCGCTCCCGTCGCCCACCCCACAGCCCTCGCCGACGCCCTCGCCGTGGCCCACCATGCCCTGGATGGCCACGCCGCCGCCCCCGGCCATGCTCGCCCACTGGCAGGCGTATGAGCAAGCGCTGGTGCAGGCCGTGTTGCGTCCACCCCCCGACGAGCCGGGCCTGTGCGAATGGGTGGTGCTCGATGCCACGCCCACGGCCCTCACCGTGTGGGCCTTTTGCGCCACCGATGTGCACCAGGAACGCTACATGGCCGTGAGCATGCCC
>JALSPJ010000231.1 GCA_026985995.1 Anaerolineales bacterium | reverse complement strand
GCCCTCCGTCCCTACGAGGGTGTACAGAGAGGAGGGTGATAGCGCCCTACGGGGAGACGCGTTGCCTTTCATTGTCCCACCGGCTTTTGAACGCGCACTACCCTGAGGCATGGGGCGCCACCACGCGCCGACGGCCTTGACAAAAGGCCCCGCGCCCGCTACACTGGGCGCGCCGTGGCCCAGGCGCCTGCGGCTTCATCCCCAACGCAGCCTCGCGCCCCACGCCTCGGCTTTTCCCACCCGGGACGAACCACGCCCCCCGAGGTGCCCATGCCCAAACGAGACGACATCCACACCATCCTCATCCCCGGCTCGGGGCCCATCACCATCGGCCAGGCCGCGGAGTTCGACTACTCCGGCACCCAGGCCATCAAGGCCCTCAAAGCCGTGGGCTACCGCATCGTGTTGGTCAACAGCAACCCGGCCACCATCATGACCGACCCGGACCTGGCCGACGCCACCTACATCGAACCCCTGACCCCCGAGGTGCTGGAAGCCATCATCGCCCAGGAGCGGCCCGACGCGCTGCTGCCCACCGTGGGCGGGCAAACCGGCCTCAACCTGGCCCTGGCCCTCAGCGAGCGCGGCGTGCTGGAACGCTACGGCGTGCGGCTCATCGGCGCCAACTTAGCAGCCATCCGCGCGGCCGAGGACCGGCAGCGCTTCCGCGAAACCCTGGTGCAGGCCGGGCTGCCCGTGCCCAAGGGCGGCTCGGTGGCCTCGGTGGAAGAGGCCCGCGCGTTGGCCGCCGACATCGGCTTCCCCCTGCTGGTGCGGGCGTCCTTTGCCCTGGGCGGCACCGGCGCCTCGTGGGTCCACCGGCCCGAAGCCCTGGACGAGGCCGTGCGCCACGCCTTGGGCGCTTCGCCCATTGGCCGCGCCTGGCTCGAAGAATCGGTGCTGGGCTGGAAAGAGTACGAGTTGGAAGTCATGCGCGACGGGGCCGACAACTTCGTGGTGGTGTGCAGCATCGAAAACCTGGACCCCATGGGCGTGCACACCGGCGACAGCATCACCGTGGCTCCGGCCATGACCCTCACGGACCCCGAGTACCAGCGCCTGCGCGACCTGGCCCGGGCCGTCATGTCGGCCGTGGGCGTGGAAACCGGCGGCGCCAATGTGCAATTCGCGGTGGACCCGCGCACCGGCCGCACGGTGGTCATCGAGATGAACCCCCGGGTCTCCCGCTCCTCGGCTTTAGCGTCCAAGGCCACCGGTTTCCCCATTGCCAAAATCGCCGCTTTGGTGGCCATCGGCTTCACCTTGGACGAAATCGTCAACGACATCACCGGCGAAACCCGGGCCGCGTTCGAGCCTTCGCTGGACTATGTGGTGGTCAAGATTCCCCGCTGGGCCTTCGAGAAGTTCCCGGGCGCGGACCCCACCCTGGGCCCGCAGATGAAATCCGTGGGCGAGGTGATGGCCCTGGGCGTGACCTTCCCGCAGGCGCTGCTCAAGGCCGTGCAATCCCTGGAAATCGGCGTGGATGCCCTGGACGGCTCGGGGCCGAACCGCGCCCCGGTGCCGGTTCCCACCTCAGAGGAACTGGCCGTGCCCCACCCGGAGCGGCTCTTCCGGGCCTACCGCGCCCTGCAGGTCGGCCACACCCCGGAGGCAGTGGCCGCGGCCACCGGCTATGCCCCCTGGTTCGTGGCCCAAATGCATCAGGTGGCCGCGCTGGAAGCCCGCTTGCGGGCCGTCGGTTCCACCACCCCCGAAGACGAGCTGACCACGCTGCTGCGCCAGGCCAAGCGCACGGGCTTTGCCGACACCCACCTGGCCCGCCTGTGGCCCTGGCTGGCCCCCGAAGCCCCGGTGCACATCCGGGCCGAGCGGGTGCGGGCCCTACGCCACCGCCTGGGCATACGCCCCACCTACCGCCGGGTGGATACCTGCGCGGCCGAATTCGAGGCCCAAACGCCTTACCTGTACAGCGCCTATGAGCACGCGGACGAGGCCCGACCCACGGACCGGCCCAAGGTACTCATTTTGGGCAGCGGCCCCAACCGCATCGGGCAGGGCATCGAGTTCGACTACTGCTGCTGCCAGGCGGCCTTCGCCCTCTCGGACCTGGGCTACGAATCCATCATGCTCAACTGCAACCCCGAGACCGTCTCCACCGACTACGACACCGCGGACCGGCTGTATTTCGAGCCGCTGACTTTGGAGCATGTGCTGGAGGTGGTGGAAAAGGAACGGCCCCAGGGGGTCATCGTCCAGTTCGGCGGGCAAACGCCCCTCAATTTGGCCGCGGGCCTGGAGCAGGCCGGCGTGCCCATTCTCGGCACACCGCCCGAGGCCATCCGCCTGGCCGAGGACCGGGAACGCTTTGCCGCGCTGCTGGAACGCTTAGGCATCCCGCAGCCCGAGCATGGCATCGCCCACACCCTGGACGAAGCGCGGCAGATTGCAGCGCGGCTGGGCTATCCGGTGCTGGTGCGGCCTTCCTTCGTGCTGGGCGGCCGGGCCATGGCCATTGTGGGGGAACCGGCAGCCTTAGACGCGGTGGTGCGCGAGGCCCTGGAAGCCGCGCCCGGCCAACCGGTGCTGCTGGACCAGTTTCTCGACGACGCCTATGAGGTGGAAGTGGACGCCCTGGCCGACGGGCAGCGGGTGGTCATCGGCGCCATCATGCAGCACATCGAAGAGGCCGGGGTGCACTCGGGCGACTCCGCGTGCGTGTTACCGCCGTACAAAATCAGCGCCTATCACCTGGAAATCATTCGCGAATACACCACCCGGCTGGGCTTGGCCCTGGGCGTGCGGGGCTTGCTGAACATCCAGTTCGCCATCAAAGACGACATCGTATATGTGCTGGAAGTCAACCCCCGTGCCTCGCGCACCGTGCCCTATGTGAGCAAGGCCACGGGGTTGAACCTGGCCCGCATTGCCACGCAGCTCATGGCCGGTCGCACCTTGGACGAGTTGGGTGTGACCGAGGAGCCTCGGGTGCAGGGCTTCTTCGTCAAAGAGGCGGTGTTGCCCTTTGCCAAGCTGGTGGGCAGCCCCGCGGTGCTGGGCCCCGAGATGCGCAGCACCGGCGAGGTGATGGGCTGGGACGAACACTTCGGCCACGCCTTCGCCAAGGCGCAAATCGCGGCCGGCATGCCCCTGCCCACCGAAGGCGCGGTGTTGCTCAGCGTGAACGACTTCGACAAGGGCGCGGCGGCCAAAATCGCCCGCGACCTGGCCCGCCTGGGCTTTCGGCTTTACGCCACGCCGGGCACCGCGGCTTACCTGCGCCGGGCCGGGCTGGAAGTAACGCCAGTGAACAAGGTCTCGCAGGGTTCGCCCCATGTGGTGGATGCCATCCGGGAGGGCCGGGTGCAGCTGGTCATCAACACACCCTTAGGCGCGCAGGCCCACAGTGACGGCGCGCGCATCCGGGCCGCGGCCTGGGAGCACCGGGTGCCCCTCATCACCACCCTGTCGGCCGCCGCGGCCGCGGTGGCGGCTATTCGCGCCTTGCGGGAAAAGTCCTTCCGCTACCGCAGCTTGCAGCAGCACCATCGCTAACTTCCAAGCTCTCCGAAAACCAAAATGGCACACGCGTACCGCAACCAACAAGCGCGGCGCCCTACTTTTTAGGCCGGGGAAGATACACTTCCTCGAATTTCAGGTCAGGGTCACTCGGGCCGTCATAGGCGCATACCCCGGTGCGGGGTGAGTTGACGATGGGGAGCGCCCACTCGGTTTTCTCTGCGGGAAGATACGCCGCGCACCAGGGCGTGCCATCTTCCGGGTCCCAATACTCGGCCGGGGCGTCGCATTGGGCACAACGGATATCGGGCTTGTAGTTGCGGCTGAGGATGCGGATGGGCTCTTCGGGGTCCGGCGCCGGCCCCTGGTAGCGGGCCATCACCTGGATGCGCAGGTAAGTGGTCGAGCCGTAGTCGTATTCGTGGTCCCACTGGTCGGCCATCTCGGCCAGGTCGCCCACGGTGACGCCATACATGCTCACCTCAATGGGGAAATCGTTTTGACGCTGCTCTAAGATCTGCCGGGCAATTTCTTCAGGAAAGCCCGTGAGATTCGCCCAGGCACGCGCGAGTTGGGCGCTCTCTTTTTCGGGGTCTTGCAACCATTCCAGCGCTTCGGCCATCGTGGGAAGGTCTTCTTCTTCAAGGCCTCCCAAGGGATGCGCGCGGAAGTCGAGCCTTCTTCCCTGATAGCGAATGCTAAAATGGCTCAGGTGGTCGCAACACTCCAGCCAGATGTCTCGCAGAAAGGCATCCAGGAGGTCCAGCTCCAAAGCGGCGGGGACCTCCAAATCCAGCCAGTAGGCGCTGGGCGCGGAAGCCCAAGCTCTGTCCATCACCCGCAGCCACACGAGAGGCGTATCGCCCTGGCGCTCGGCGATGTGTTTTTTGAGGTGGCGGGTGAGGCCGCCTTTGGTGGTGGAATAGCCACAGAGGAAGCAACGGCCATAGAAGGTGGTGCGTTTTTTGCTCATGGTATACCTCCGACGCTAAGGGGGGCTGAAATTTGCGCCATTTTCATTATACAATATATTGGCTATACGCATACACACCCAGGCACCTCATCTCCGCGCCCCTTATTCCCCGCGCCGTGCGGCATTGGCTCGGCGCAAGAAGGCCAGCAACCGCTCGGCCGGCCAGGTGTTGAGCACCTGCGCAGCCCGCGCACCGGCCCGCCGCGCGGTGGCCACGCCGTAAGGCCAGTAATCCAGCTCCGCGGCCCGGTGCGCGTCGGTGTCGATGCTCAACCGCGCGCCCAAAGCCAGCGCCCGCCGCGCGGCCTCCCCGTCCAGGTCCAGCCGGTGGGGGTTGGCGTTGATTTCCAGCGCCACCCCGTGGGCCGCGGCCGCGCGCGCCACCGCATCCAAATCCACCGGCAACCCGGCCCGCCGGGGAATCATACGCCCCGTGGGATGGCCCAAAATGTGCACCCGGGGGTGCGACGCGGCCCGCACCAGTCGTCGGGTGGCCTCCGCGGGCCCCTGGTCCAAAGCCTGATGGGGCGAGGCTACCACCACATCCAGCTCGGCCAGCACCTCGTCGGGGTAGTCCAGGGAACCGTCGGGTAAAATGTCCACCTCCGCGCCCTGCAGCAAGCGCAACCCCGAGCCCACATCGGCCTGCGCGGCCCGAATTTCCTCCCGCTGGCGGCGCAAATCGTCGATGCTGAGCCCCCTGGCCACCTTCAGGCTTTGGGAGTGGTCGGTGATGGCCAGTACCCGCAGCCCGCGCGCCAGCGCAGCCTGGGCTAAGGCCCGCACCGAAAGCTTGCCGTCGCTCCAGGTGGTGTGCGCGTGCAACTCCGCGGTGTGGGGCGCATCCCAGGGCAGCAGGTCGGCCAGGGCCGCTTCCCACAGGTCCGGCCGGTCCAGGGGGATGGGCCAGTGCCGCGCGCACGGCGGCAGCCACGGCAAGCCCAGCGCGGCATACACCTGCTCCTCGGTGGCCGCGGGCAACGGTCGGCCCTGCGCGTCGGTCAGGCCCGTGGGCTGCAGGCGCAGGCCCAAAGCCGCGGCGCGGGTCTGCAGCCCTTCCCAATGCGCCTGGGGGCCGGTGGCGGCCAGCCAGGCCGCGCCCCATGCCTCGGGCGGGGTCCACAACACCCGGGCCGGCCAATCCAACGCGGTGTGCACCTGCCAGGTCCCCGGGCCTGCGGGTTCCACCCGGGCGACGAAGGGCTGCCCGGCCAGGGCCTGGGGCTCGGGGGGAACCGACGCCGCGGCCAGCACCGTGACCCGGTCGATGGCGGCTTCCCAGCGGCGCACCGCGCCGGCCGCCGCGGCGCGGTCAGCGGCCAAGGGCTCCAGCAGCACCTCCGCCAGGGCCTGGGCCAGCGTGCGGGCCGCGTCCAAACGCAGGGGCGCGGCTGTCGCCGGTTCCACCAACGCGGCCTGCAGCCGGGCCAACCCTTTGGCCCCCAGGCCCTTGATTTTGGGCAGGGTACCTTGCGCCAGGGCCTGGGCCAACGCATCCCGGTTCGTGATGCCCTGCTGCCACAAGGCCCGCACCCGGCCGGGCCCCAAACCGGGCAGGGGGAGCAAATCCAACAAGCCCGGCGGGACCTCGGCTTCCAGGCGCTCCAGATAAGACAGCCGCCCCGTGCGCAGCAATTCGTCGATTTTCTTGGCCAGCGCGGGGCCGATGTGGGGCAGCTCGGTCAGGCGGTTCTCCCGCCAGGCCTGCCGCACATCTTCGGGCCAGTGGCGCAGGGTGTCGGCCGCGCGCTGATAGGCGCGAATTTTGAAGCCGTCGTCCCCGCGAATTTGCAGCAATTGGGCGATGCGCTGAAACGCGCGGGCCACCAGTTTGTTGTACACCGACATGGCACTTCCTCACGCAGCCAGGGAGGGCGGTTCCAACCAGCGCAGCCACCCCCCACGGCCAGGTTTAGGCGGTCCCGTGCTGCGGTCCCAACGGCCCAGCAGCATGACCACCAGCAGCAGTGCGGCCCCCAGCCACTGGCGCGGGGTGAGGCTTTCGCCCAACCACCAGTGGGCAAAGGCCACGGTCACCAGCAGCTCGCCCAGGCCCAGCAACGCGGTTTGCATACCACCCAGGCGCTTGACGCCCATGAACAGGGTGAGACGGGAGAGGAAGGTGACCAAGGTGAGGGCCAGCACCGGGCCGCCTATGCGGGGTTCCACCGGAACCAGCCACGGCCCCTGCCAGGCGTAAGCCACCACCACGACCGCGCTCATGGCCGCGAGGGTGTAGAGGGTGACCGTGGGCGCGGGGGCTTCGTAGAGCACCCGCTGGTTGACGGGCAAATGCAGCGCGTACAGGGCCGAGGCCACCAGCATCATGCCCACGCCCACCCAATCCACCGGGCCGCGGCCGCCCCCCGCGGTGAGCAGGTAAACCGCCGGCAGGGCCAGGGCCAGGCGCAGCCAGGTGACCGGGCCGGGGGTTTGGTTGTCGAGCCACAGCCACAGGCCCACGAACACGGGGTAGAGGGAATAGAGCAGCTGGCCCAGAGAAGCGTCGATGCGACCCAGGGCGCTGTAATAGAAGAGGGAGCCGGTGCCGTTGATGAAGCCGGCCAGCAGGCAGCCGGCCAGTCCCAAAGGGTGAATGTAAAGCCAACGGGGCCGCCGCCAGCGCAGCACCGCGTAAAGCAGCAGCGTGGCCAACACCGTGCGCCACGCGGCCACGCCTAACGGCGGCATGCCCCGCACGATGGCCATTTTGCCGAAAATGGGCGTCAGGCCCAAAAAGAAGGCCGAAAGCAGCGCGGCCGCAGTGCCAACCTGACGCCAATTCCCCGGATGACGCTGCGCACCCATGGAACTCTCCCCTCGTCAGCGCCGCGCGTGGTACCCCCGCCACGGGTTAGCGAGCCTGGTCCAGCAAACGGCGGATTTCCTCGAAGAACTCATCGCTCAAGAACTCGCCTTTGTACATCAGCCGGGCCATGCGACGCAGGCGACGCTGCTCCTCCTGGGTGAGGGTTTTGGCCGTGACCACGATGACGGGAATGTGCGCGGTGGCCGGGTGCGATTTCAGCGAATCGAGCACCGAAAAGCCGTCCAGGCCCGGCATCATCAGGTCCAAAATGATGAGGTCCGGCGGGTCCTGCTGCGCGATTTCCAGCGCCTGATAGCCGTCGGAAGCCTCGAGGATGGTGTAATCGCCCAGGGACTGGAGAATGCGCCGCAGCAAAATGCGCGCCGGCTCGTGGTCGTCCACGATGAGGATGCGTGGGTAGCGCTCGGTGGCGATGGAGCTGAGGGCCGCGAGCAAGCCCTCTTGGGGTGCACCCAGGGGCGCGGTTTCCTGCGCCTCGTCTTGTTCCTGACGGCGGGCCACCACCACATGCCGGGCCCAACGCTCGCCCAAGATGTGGGATTCGATGGGCATGGTGTGGCCGCTGCAGTTGACCACCACCGTCTCGTGGGGCTGGATGACGCCCTGGCGCACCAGTTTGATGAGCCCGGCAAAGGCCACCGCAGCCGCGGGCTCCATGGAAAGGCCTTCCATTTTGGCCAGCATGTGCATGGCCCGAAAGGCCTCCGCGTCGGAAACGGCCACGAAAGTGCCGCCGTGTTCCCGCACATAGTCGTAGAGCAGGGTGTACGAACGGCCCGGATTGCCCGTGGCCAGGGTGGTGATGTGCGTGCGGGGCCGGGGGATGGGGTCGGCCTGGGCCTTGCCTTGCTCCCAGGCCCGCACCATGGGGGAACACCCTTCGGCCTGGACAATGCCCAGCTTGGGCATGCGGTCGATGAAGCCCATGCGGTAAAGCTCCCGAAAGCCCTTGGCCACGCCGATGGGCCCCAGGCCGCCGCTCACGGCTTGCAGATACCAGTCGGGCGCGCGCCACGGCAGGCCGCCATAGCGGGCCTCGGGGTGCTGGCGGGTGAGCTGCTCGCTGATTTCGAAGGCCAGGGTCTTCATCGATTCCACCGTGGGGATGGAACGCGCGCCCCGGTCGATATACAGCCCGCGCTGGCGGGCGAATTCCACCGCGATTTGCTTGGCCTCGTCGTATGACGCGGTCACCTTGACCACCTGGGTGCCGTAAATGGCCACCTCACGCATCTTCTCCTGGGGCACCAGCGAGGTGAGGAAGGCCCACAGCTTGATGCCGGCCCGGGCTGCGAACGCGGAATAGGCAATGGCCACATTCCCCGTCGAAGCCACCACCAGCTCGGTGAGGCCGCTTTCTTGCAGCGCGGCGATGGTCACCGCGGCCTGGCGGTCTTTGAACGACGAAGTGGGGCTTTGGCGTTCGTCCTTGATGAACAGGTGGGGCAATTTGAGCATCTGGGTCAAGTGCACGCCCCGCAAAAGCGGCGTGCCCCCGGCGCCCAAATCGATGGGCGGGGGTGTGTGCTGCACGGGCAGCAGCTCGTGATAGCGCCACAAATTGAAAGGCCGGTCGGCCAGCTGGCGCAGCCAGCGGTCCCGCACCAGGTCGTAGTCATACTGCGCCTCCAACCACTCACTGCCGCACTTGGGGCAGCGGGTGGTGAGGGGGTGAAAATCAAAAGTGTGGCCGCAATCCATGCAGCGACTTTGAACCGGCGAAATGCTCATGCTTCGTTTCCCTCGGTGGGTGCAAAAGTGTGGGGAGCGGAACCCACCTCCGCTCCCCGCGCGTTTGGGGTATGGGCGGCCGCGGCCTGGCGCTGGCATCCCATCCGCGCCGGGCACCAGGGTGCGGCCACGGGCGGCTTTCAGGCGGAACCGCCTTCGGCTTCGGCCGCAGCGCGGCGGGCCGCCAAATGATACAACATACCCTCCAGATAGTGCAAGGCATCGCCCAGGGGGTAAGTGCACACCCGTTGCAACATCCGCAACCGCTCTTCCAGTCGGGCCCAGGTTTCGGCATCCACCTGCGCGTCAAGCAGGCCGACCACCACCCGCGCCGGCGATTCCGCGATTTCCTGCTGCAGGGTGCGCACAAAGCTTTCGTCGGGCATGGGGGCCAGCATATCCCACAGGAACACATCGGGCAGCGCGCGCTGCGCCTCCGGGGGAATGCGGCCCTCGTCCAGCGTGACCACCTCGCGCACCCCGGCTTCGCGCAGGAGTTCGGTAATGTGCTGCAAATGCTGCGGATGGCGGTCCAACACCCACCAGCGCTCGGCGGGCCCGGGATGCCAGGCCTGCAAGAAGGCCACATCTTCGGCCTGGAGCGGCTTGGTGAGCAGCATGTGCAGGCGGGGGTTGAAGGTCTGTTCCCGGGCCGTATCCAGGGCCAGGAAGTACGCCGGCAGGTAGCGGGTCTCTTCCCGTTTCTTGAGCTCCAGCAGGGCCTCCACGCCCATCTGGCGCTCCAGGAAGGGGTTGAGGAACACGGCCAGGGGGCGCAGGGATTGGGCGCGCGAAATCAATTCGCTCAGATGTTGCACCTGGACCACCCGGTAACCCTTGGCCGCAAAATGCCGCCGCAGCAGCCGCAGCGCGGCTTCGTCGGGGTCGAAGACCAGCAAGAAATCCTCGGCCTGCCCGGGCTCCGTGGCCACGGTCACGGGCAGGGCGACGAAGAAAGTGCTGCCGCGACCGACCTCGCTTTCCACCCAAATGCGACCGCCGTGGAGTTCCACCAGGTTACGGGTAATGGCCAGGCCCAGGCCCGTGCCGCCCACCTCCCGGGTGAGGGTGTTGTCCACCTGGTAGAAGGGCTGGAACAGGCGCTCCAGGTGCTCGGGGGCGATGCCGGGCCCCGTATCTTCCACCGCGATGATGACTTCGGTATATGCAGTGAGCGGGTCGACTTCGCGATAGGCCCGCACCCGAATGTAGCCCTCTTTGGTGAATTTGGCCGCGTTGGAAAGCAAATTGAGCAAAATTTGCCGCAGGCGTTTGGGGTCGACCCGCAGGGTGGGCAAATCGGGCTCGATGTCCACTTCCAGGCGCACGGGTTTGTCCTTGACCAGGGCCTGCGCGGTGGTGAGCACATCGCGCACCATTTGGCCCACATCCACCTCGGCGAAGTTGAGTTCCATTTTGCCGGCCTCGATTTTCGACAGGTCCAGAATGTCGTTGATGAGGCCCAGCAGGTGTTGGCCGGCGTTGTAAATGGCCTCCAGGTCCTGGCGCTGCAGGTCGTTGATGGGGCCGTCGATGCCTTTGAGGATGACCCGGGAAAAACCAATGATGGAGTTGAGGGGCGTGCGCAGCTCGTGGCTCATGCTGGCCAGGAACTGGCTCTTGAGCTCGTCGGCGCGGCGCATGTCTTGCAGCGCGCGGCGGGCCAGCTCGTAGGCCCGGGCGTTTTCCACGGCCACGGCCAGCTGGTCGGCCAGCAGTTGCAGCACCTGCACATCTTCGGGCGAGAAGGCGAAAGCCTGCCTGGATTGCACATCCAGCACGCCGATGACCCGCTCACCCACCCGCAAGGGGAAGCCGGCCTCGGCTAAGGTTTCGGGCAGCAGGGGGTTGGGGCGATGCACGGGGTTGCCGCGCACATCGTTGACCACCACAGGTTCGCCGCGGGCCGCGGTTTGCCCCACCACCGAGCGGGAACCCACCCGCAGCTTGTGGCCGCTGCGCAGCATCACCCGCCCGGCTTCGCCGGTGGCGGCCCGGGCTTCGGCATATTCGCCCCGCTCGTCCAACAAGAACACCGTCGCGTGGTAAAAGCCGAAACGCTCGCGAATCAGGTCCACCGCCCGGTTGAGTACGGTCTCCAGCGACAGGGTGCGGCCGATGTCCCGGGCGATTTCCGAGGCCGTTTCCAGCTGCCGGGCGCGGCGCTCGCTCACCTGCAGCAAGTGCAAACTGCGCACCCGCACCGCAGCCTGGGCCGCGGCGACCATGAGAATTTGCAGCTCATCGGGCCGCCACTCGCGGACCTCGGGGTAAGTGGCGGTGAGCATCCCGATGACCACATCCGCGACCCGCAAAGGCACCAAAATGGCGCTGCGAGCCGGCATCACCCGGCGATAAAGACGCATGAAACTTTGCGACAAAAGTGGTTCGGCTTCCAAATCGTTGATGAAATGGGGTTTGCCGCTCACGAACAAGGAGCGCAGGGTGGCTTCACTTTCGGGGTCGTCGACCAGAAAAGGTCCTTCCATGGTCAGCGCGGTTTCAAAGGATGGTGCGAAGGGCAAACGAGGCCACTCGGCGGGTTTGACCTTGCCAAACGCCACCACCGACATGCTCACCACCCATTGCGGCGACTGCTCCGCGGTCATGGGCGGGTCGAAGAGCACGCAGGAAGTCGAAAGCGCGCCCTGGCCCAAGGGGGTGTGCTTCCACAGGGCCAGCAAAATGTCGTCGAAGGTTTCGGCCTGGTTCAGGCTCAGCGCGATGCCGTAGAGGCGATTGGTGAGCTCTAAGGTGTAGCGCAGGTTCTCTTGCAGAGCCAGGCTGCGCACATACCCCGCCACCTGCCGCAGCAGGGTCGAGAGCACCCGCTGCTCTCGAGGCGGTATGGTTGCCGGGGGGCGTTCTTCACGGTAGATGGCGGCCAAAGCACCGACCAGCTCCTGCCCCACAAACAGGGGTACGACCGTAATCGCGGCCAGGTTCTTCGCGCGCAATGCCTGGCGCACCACCTCGGGCAGGCGTTCATCGTCGGGCGTCAGGTTCCACAACATGCGCTGCGGCATCGAGTGCGGGGCCAAGACGACCTCGGTGGGCAGCCATGAAGGCCCGGCCTCGGGCCAGGCAGCCCGCTGCGAGAGGGCCACCGTGCCGGCTTCGGCTGTTTCGGGGGGCGGCGATGCCTCGGTGGGGGTGCGCAATGCGGGCATGTAGAGATACAGCGCCGCGGCCTGGCCCAGAATGGTGTGCTCGGCCAGCACCTGCAAACCCTGGGCCAGGGTGGTGCCTTCCAGCAGCTGGCTGGTGGCCTTGTACAGGCGTTCGACTTCGGCCAGGGCCTGCTGGGTGCTGGTGAACAAATAGGCATCCTGCAGGGCTAAGGTCAATTGCTCCAAAGTCTGGCGGATAATCTCCCGGTCCTCTTCCAGCCAGGGCCGCACCTCGGGCGTCACGCCCTCGAAAAGCACTTCGTAATTCTGATAGGTCAGAGGAAAGGCCACCTGGGTTTGTTCGTCGGTTTGCACGATTTTGGGCTGCGTTTGCTGCAGGCTCTCGCGACCGACGGAGGTAAGCGGCTGGGGGTGGGTTTGGGTTTCCCCGCGCGCGTCGATGCGCAGGCCAAAAGTATCGGCCTCGAGCAGCGTGGTCCACACATCGGTATCCGCGTGCAACTCGTCGGTACCCAAAGGTGCAGTGGCCCAGGGCGCGGTCAACAGGCCCGAGGGCGGCGGCACCGGGCCGGGCTCCGCCGAGGGCGGGGGTGCGGGGAGTGCGTCCCCAGCATCCGCGGCCGCGGTGGGCTCCAGGTCCTCATTCAGCGCCAGCAGTCGCTCTTCCAGCCGCTTCTTGCTGGGGGAAGAGGACTTGCGTCGGCGTTTGCTGGTCATAGGCCAGTACCTCCTGCGTCAACGCCCGATATTGCTCCGCGGCCCGGGAGCGGGCGGCAAAGTATTGGATAGGCAAGCCGGCGATGGCCGCTTCCCGCACTTTGGTGTCGACGCCGATGATGGTTTGACAAAGCCCCAGGCCAAAAGTGGCTTCCAAGCGAGCCCGCACCAGGGCATGGGCCCGGTTGCGCTTTTGGAACATGGTGATGAAGATGCGGTATTTCAGGCCCGGGTTGTAGGCCTCACGGGCCCATTGCACCAGCCGCAGCATGTGGCGCAGCGCGTAGGCCGAAAAATACTCGGCCTGAGTGGGGATGAGGGCCAAATGCGCGGCCACCAGCGCGTTGACGGTAAAAATGCCTAAGGATGGCGGCGCGTCCAGGATGAGAAAATCGTACCCCCGGATGCCGGCCAACACCCGGCGCAACCCATCGTAAACCCCCGCGGCCAGCCATTGACTGCCAATTTGGCTGAGGCGCCCCGTCGCGGGTAGCAGGTCCAGGTTTTCCACCTCGGTTTTGAGCAAAGCCGCGTGCCAGGGCACCTGCTCGCTCAGCACCTGGGCCAGGGACGGATTGACTTCCGCGGGGCGATGGCCCAGGGCCAGGGTCAGGCTGGCCTGGGGGTCCAAATCCACGGCCAGCACCCGGTGGCCCATTTCGGTCAGTGCGCCGGCCACGCCCAAGGCGCTGGTGGTTTTGGCCACCCCGCCCTTTTGGTGGGCAAAGGCCCATATACGCGGGGAAGAAGAGAATTGCCTCACGCTCATGTCACCTCCTCAGGGCCCTCGCCATTGTCGGATGGCCGCGGGCCATGGCCGTTCCCTCCCTCCGAGGGCACATCGGTTTCCAGGTTGGTGGGTCCGGTGCGGGTGAGCAAAATTTGGGCCTCTTGCAAATGCAGCTGCTCTTTGAGCCCCTCCAGCGCGATGCGCAAAATGGCCATGGGGTCGTTGCTGGAACGCATCCGCACGGTAATCTCGCGCACCCAGCGTTCCCGCGCGGCCCGGCGCTCCAGGCGTTCCAACAGGCGGGTCAATTCCACGGCCAGGGAGAGCTGGCGGGCCAACTGCTCCAGCACGGCCAGGTCCGAAGTGCCCAAGGGCGGTTCCTCAGTCTCGAAGCCCAACGCCACCACGCCCATTACTTCACCGGCAACGACCAGGGGGGCGAAGACCTGGCTGCGCACCCCGCGACGCTGCACGGCCTGGCGAAAATGTTCGGGCGCATGGCGCAACTGTTCCCAGGTAACCACCAACACCCGGGGCTGCTGGCGCAAACGGGCCAAGGGGGTACCGGGTTCCAAAGGCAGGACCATGCGATGCCAATCCGCGCCCGGCGCATCCGGGCTGCGCGACGTGCTGGCCACCAAGTGGGCCTGCGGGCGTACCTCATCGTACACCAAAATGCCGGCATGTAGCCCGTCAAAGATTTGCCGCAAGCGGCGCACCGCATCGGTGACCAGGGATTGAAAATCGGTGTAGCCCGAAATGGCAGCCGTGAAGTCGTAGAGCAATTGCAACTGGGTGGAGCGGCGTTGCACCTGCTCCAGCAAGCGCAGGTTGGAAAGCAGGCTGGCGATGGCCGCGGCTGCGGCATGGGCCAGGCCCCAGAAGTCTTCGCTGTAAGCATTGGCCACGCCATGACGAAAGGCCACCACGCCTAAGGGTTCGTCGCCGTATACAATGGGCGTCACGATGACCGACGCGCCGCCCAACATGCGCCCTTCGTGCCACATGACCTCGTTGAACCAGCGCGCGGCCTGGTGGGCAAAGGCCCAGGCCACCGGGTGCGTTTCGTCCGCGGTCAGGTCCACCCATTCTTCCCACTCGGTGCCAGCTTCGGGGTGGTGCCGATGGATCACGCGATGCAGCTTGCTCGGCTCGGTCTCCAGAGGCAAATAAATGGCCACCGATTGGGGCGCTTCCAGCTCATACAGGGCCTGGATGACCACTTCCAGGGCCTCAGGCACCGAGACCGCGGCCGTGGCCTGCGCCAGGGCCTCTTGCAGGCGTTGCTGCTCGCCCAACAGCAGACGCAAACGGGCCACCAGCTGAGCATTGAGCAAGGCCACGGCCAGGGCGTCGATGAGCAGGCGTAGCACCGTCAGGTCGGCCTCCAGAAAGGCCCGCGGGCGTTCGGCGTGCAAATCGACCACGCCGAAGAGGGTATCGCCCAGCAACACGGGCAGCAGCACCCGGGCCCTTCCGGGGGGAACCGGCGCCTGGTCCGTGTAGGCCTGCATGGCTTCGGGGGCGTTGAGCAGCAAGGGTTCACGGCGACGGGCCACCACGGCAATGATGTCGTCGCCGCGCGTGGGCACGGCATGGGGCCGCGGGCGTTGCAATCGCGCCGCATCGTGGCCGGCCGCCGCGGCCACTTCCAACAGCCGCTCGGCAGGCTTGTGCCGATACACCACCGCCCGCCACAAGGGGAAGCGTTCCACCAGGGCCCGGGCGAATTCCCGCAGCAGTGTTTCCTCATCCCAGGCCCGCATGGCGCGGCTCAATTCCACCGCGGCCTGCAGCCAGGCGGTGCGCCGCTGAGCGATGTAATAGAGGCGGGCGCTCTCCAGGGCCACGCCCAGGCGCGCGGCCAGGTCGTGTAGCATCTGCCGCTCGGTCGCGGTCCACGGCTTGTGGCGGCGCAAATGCAGCACCGCGATGGGCTGCTCGCGCACCGCGATGGGCACATCGAGGGCGTAACCAGCAGGGGCCGAAGCCTCAACATGAGGGTCGGGTTCGGAACGGGCGTCGAAGTCGCCGCGGGCCGTGCGCCGATAGAAGCGGGCCGGTACCACGCGCAGGAATTCTTCCCACCCCCGGCGGGAGAGCTGGCGTTGCACCCAGTGGAGTTCGTCCAGGGCCCGCTCCATGCGTTGGAGCAAGAAGGCGTTGTCGAGGGCCACGGCCATCTGGTCGGCCACGATGCGCAGGGTGGTCACATCTTCGGGGGAAAACGCGTTGGGCCGGGTGCTCTGGATATCCAACACGCCCAACACCCGGCCGCCGACCCGCAAGGGCAGCGCCATTTCGGAGCGGGTCAGGGGGAGCTCTTCGGGGCGCACATAGTGGGGGTCCTCGTCCACATCCAGCACGATGCGCGGGTTGCCCGTGCGGGCCACGAAGCCCACCACGCCCTCTTCGCCCACCCGCAGCCGATGGCCGCGTTCCACCATGCGCTGGCCGCCTTCGCTGCTGGCCGCGCGCAGTTCCATCCATTCCCCGGTTTCGTCAATGAGAAAGATGCCCACATGGTAAAAGCCAAAGCGCTCGGCAATGAGGCGCACGGTGTTGTCGAGCAGAGATTCGGGGGTGCGCACCGAAGCCAGCAGGCGGGCGATGTCGGCCGCGGCCTGAATTTGGGCCACCCGGCGTTGCAGCGCGTAAGTACGTTCCGCGACCCGCTGCTCCAGGGTCAGCTGCGCGGCCTGGACCTGGTCGGCCATGAGGTTGAAGACGCGACGCAAGTGGCTGACCTCGTCGCGCGCGTGCTCGTCGACTTCCAAACGGTGGTGATAGTCGCCTTCCGCGAAGCGCAAAACGCCCTCGGCCGTATCTTCCACCGGCGTGATGATGCGCACCACAATGAAACGGGCGAACATCCAAACCAGAATCAGCGAGACGAAGACCGTAATGGCCGGCTGGAAGAGAATGCGGCGCAGGGCCCGCAACATTTCCACCAGGGTGGCATCGCGCCGTTGCTCAAATTCCCGCACCACGAACCGTTGGGCCAGGTGATATTCTTCATAGACATTGAAAAAACGCCGAATCAAGACCTCGACATCGCCCCAACGGCCGTGGTTGACGGCCTGGATGATTTCCTGGACCAGGCGGGTCGTCTCGCGCAACAAGGCCCACGAACGAGCCAGGGGCGCCTGTAGGGGGTCGTCGGCCGGCAGGCGGTCGATGAAGCGCTCCAAATCCCGGCGGTTGGAATCCAGCGCGGCGTGCAAGCCGACCAGCTGGCCGGCCCATTCCATCTGGTGCTCCTGCACCGTGTCGGGTTCGTCCAGCACGGCCTGCATGCTGCGTAAGACATGGGCGGTGCGTTCCACCAAAGCGATGGTTTCGTTGCTCAGCAGCAAGGGCTCCATGTCGGCATAGGTGCGCAACACCACATTGCGTAGGTTCCACACCTGATAACCCACGAACAGGCCCAAGAGCAAGAGCACCAAAGTGATGGCAATGCTGAATTGATGCACCGTGCGGCGCAGCAGATGATGCACCGGCCCGGGTGCGGCCAAGGGTTCCCGCGTGCTCATCCTGGGTTGCCTCCCGACCGTTTCGGCTCATCCGCAGCCACAGCCTGCGGCGCATCCTCGCCGAAGATTTCCAGCTGCAACCAGGCTTCCTGGACCTGGAAGGCCTCGCTCAGGCCCTCTAAGGCCGAGCGCACCAGCAGCTCGAAATCCAGCGCCGAGGCGAAGCGGGATGATAGTTCGTTTTGCACCTCTTCCCGGCGGGCGTATTGTTGCACTTCGTCCAACAGCCGGGCGACCATCAAGTGGTTGGTGAGCAAAGCCACAATGCCCTCGACCAGCTCGGCTTCGCCTTCGGCCCAGGGGCGTTCGGCCACGATGCGCACTTCGCCGATTTGCTGCTGATACAGGCGAATGGGCAGGGTCAAAGTGCGGGCTTCTTCGTCATCGTCCGCCCCCGCGCCCGCCTCCAACGACGACAGCCGCGGAGCCTCGCGGCGGATGACCAGACCTTCTTGTAATTCGCCCCAGGTTTGGCCCAGCAAGCGCTGTTGCAAAGCCTCGATTTCACGCAACTGGCCTTGTAGACGCTGCACCATGAGCACATTGGACAGGGCCAGGGCGATGCTGTTGGCCAGGGTTTGCAGGGTGCGAATGTCTTCTTCGTCAAAAGCGTTGGGTTTATCGGATTGAATGGTCATGGCGCCCAACACTTCGCCCCGGGCCACCAGGGGCAAAGCCAGTTCCGAGCGGGTGTAAGGCAAGTAAGGATTTTCGTAGTGGGTGGGGTCCTGTTGCACATTGAGGGCCACCCGGGGCTCCTGATGGGTCACGGCCCAGGCGACCATGGAAGTGCCGCCTAAAGGAAGGCGATACCCCTCGGCCACCATGCGCTCGCCGGCCTTGCCGCTGCCGGCCCGCAATACAGCGAATTCAAAATTTTCGTCGACCAAGAAAATGCCCACATAGTACAAACCAAAGTGCCGCTGGATTTGCTCCACCACTTGATTCATCAATTCCTGCGGGTCGGAAATGGCACCCAAGGCGTTGACGATTTCACTGGCGGCCCGAATTTGCCGCACCCGCCGGCGCAGCAACTGTTCCCGGTCGCTCAGACGCTGCCGTTCTTGTTCCAAAATGCGCGTCAGTTGAATGGTGTCTTCCAGGGTGGTTTCAAAACGCTTTTGAATGAAGTGCAACAATGAACTCACGCCCAACACCGCGATGACGAAGGCCGCGGTAGCATACAGCCACTGGGTGGGGGCTCGCAGCACATATTCCGGCACCTGGGCCAGTTCAGCCAGGCTGAGCCCTTGCTCGATGACCACATAGCTGGTGGCCAGATGCAGCAGCAACAAAAACAGCATGTGAGCCACCAGCCAGCCCCCCGACAGGAACAGCGCGCCGGCCAGGGCCGAAAACAGGAACGACAGGTTAGCTTCGCCCAGGTTGCCGTAGAACAGCGCGGCGTAGACGGCCATCATGTCAATCAGCAACAACAGCGCCATCACCCGCGTGGTGTACGACATGGGCACCAGAATGCGACCCCAGGCCAGCGTGAAGCTCAAGGTCAACAGGGCCAGATAAATGCCCCGCAAGAAGGGGTAATCCCAAAAACGCCACAAATACGCGGCAAACAGCACCAGCAACACGGTGCCCATAATCACGAACAGCAGCGACAGCAGCCGTTCGCGATAGAGCAGCATTTGCTGGGCAAACGAGGCCGATTGCAAAGCCGATTCGTTTTGTTGCGGGGCAGACCGGTTCGGTGGCGTCACGCCCATGGTTTACTCCTCACGCTCAGGCGCGGTCGAGGCCGCCTCGCCATCGCCGCCGGTTGAGGTGGCGAAGAGCTCGATTTCCACCCGCCGCGCCTCGAACAGGCGCTGCATTTCCGCGGCACTGAATTCCAGCAAATTGCGCACATCGGTCAAGCCGGTCAGGTGCTGGGCAAAAGCCCGCAGCGATTGCTCGCGCTCCAGGCGGCGGCGCAGGCGCCCTTCCTGCTGGATGTAATACAGCACCCCGGCCAGGCCCTGGGCCAGGGTTTCCAGATACCGCCGATGCTCGTCGGTGAAGGCCTGGGCTTCATCGCGCTGCACCAGGCCCAGCACGCCCAAACGCTGGCGGCCTAAGGTCACAGGCACACCTAACCACGACTGGGGCACGATGGTGGCGATGCGCAACGACCGGCCGGCCTGGGTGATGATTTTAGCCTTGTCGCTCAACAGCAGCGGCTGGCCGCGTTCCAGCACCTGTTGTATCAACGCCTGCTCCACCGGGGTCACCGTGGTGTGGTAATACCGCTGGCCGTAAGGATAGACAAAGGTATACAGGGCACCACCCCGGCGAGAAGCGACGAAGAAGTCGGCCTTGGGCAAATGCTTTTGCAACAGGTCCCAGGCCCGCAGGTAGAGATGACCTTCGGACGGGGCCTCGGGGGTGTATTCCAGAATCTTCTGCACCACCTCCCACACCGAAAGGCGCTGCTGCATGTCCACATACACCATTACCCAGGCCAACAGTTCGGCAAAGCGCTCCTCTCGGGTGCGGTCGGCCGGTGATTCGCCCTCGCCGATGCGGGTGCCCCGGGCCCAAATGGCCCGCACCTGGCCCTGCGGGTCCCGCACGGGGTACAACCCCACCGTCTGCCAGCCATACAGGCGGGCCAGCACCGTGCCGCCCAACGCGTCGCCTTCGTCCACGGTCACATGGGCCGGACCTTCGCTCACCAGGGGCAGCAAATTGCGCAGCGGCTCCCGGGGGCGTTGGTTTTCGTCCGCGGGATATGCCACGGTCCACGCGTCGGTGAGCTCGGGCAGGGGGACCAGCAGCACCCCGCGCGCCTGGGCCGTGCGCAGCCCTTCCACCACGGTAGGAACCACCTGGCTCAGGTGCCGCACCTGGGGCAAGTGCTCCAGAATGTAGCCCAAGGCGCGCTGTTTTTCCACTTCCAGCCGCTGGCCCCGCAGCAAGTGCAGATATTCCAACACCAGGGAGAATTGGCGGGCCAGCAAACGCAGGGCAAAGCGTTCGTATTCGCCGGGCGTAGGCGCATCCACGCCGCCCACGAACAGCACGCCCAGCAAATGTTGCGGCGTGGCCAGGGGCACCCCCACCATCCAGGTCAAGGGCGGCGGCAAACGCAGGCTCTCCCCCTCGTCGTCTTGCGGCCACAGGCGCATTTCCAGCGTGCGGCCCACCTGCGCGGCCAGATGCGGCTCGAAGGCCCGCAGCGCCAGATTGACGGCCTGCGGCAGCCGCGAGGCTCGGGCCGCGGGTTGCCAGCCCTGGTCGGGCGCGTGCCACAACCGCAACGAAAGATAGGCGAATTGGGGGAAGCGCTCGGCCATGCGCTGCAGGATGGTGTTGAGGGCTTGCTCGGCGTTGCCGGTCGTTTCCAGCGCGGCCGTGGCCATGGTGACCACCAATTGCACCTGTTGGGTGCGCAGGTTGAGCTCCCGCTCCATGGTGGCGTAGGTCTCTTGCAGGCGGTCGGCCAAATCGTTGAAAGTGTACGCCAGCAGGGCCAGTTCGTCGTTCCCGGTCACCTCGGCGCGCGCGTTCCAATGCCCCTGGGCGAAGGATTCGGCCACCACAGCCAGGTTGCGCACCCGCCGGAGCAAATCCCGACCAAACAGGGTGGCCACGCCAAAGGTCAGGACCAACAACAGGCCCCAAATCAGCAGCCGAACCTCCAGCAATTCCCGCACCCCGGCCAGGGCTTCCTCCTCGGGTCCAATGAGGAACAGGCCGGCCTTCAGAGGGTCAATCCACGCTGCCAGACCGATGATATTGGGCGCGTCGACCCACCACAGGGCGTAGGGAATTTGCTGCTCCGCGTGGGTATAAGGAACCAGGCGTTGGACCGGCCCCAGGCCCCAACGGGCCAGAAAAGCGCGCCAGCCCGTGTAAGGTTCCAAAAAGACCATATCGGTGGGGCGCCGGGCAATAATCTGGACGCTGGGGCGCACCACATCGTCCTGGAATGGCTGCAAGGTCTGCATGGCCGGGTCCCACACATAGGCCTGACCGTCGGCCAAGGCGAACACGGCCCGGCTCTGGGGCATCCAGCGCTGGATGCGAATGAGGTTGCGTTGCACCACCAAGTCGGTGGCGATGCCCACCAACACCCCCTGCACCTCGCCCTGGGCGTTGCGCAGCACAAAGGCCGCGGCCAGGCCCAGGGCGTCTTCGGTGGGCGACTGCCGCGGCATGGGAAAGGCCCAATGATACGGTGCGGTGCGCAGCATCTCCTCCCAGGCCACATTCAGCGACGCGCCAAAAGGCGTCGCAGTCAGGGGTTGGCCTTCCCAGGCGCGCTCGGTGGCGACCAACACCCGGCGTTGGGGGGAAAGCAGGGCAAAGTCGGTATACAGGGGCGTATCGGAATCGGTGCGCGTGCGCAGCGCTAAACGGTGGAACAACAGGGCACGGGCATTGGCAAAGCGCCGACTGCTGGGCGAAGCTGTTTCCAGGGTCTGCAGGGCTTCCTGCACATCCTGCGAATTCAGGGCGATGGCCACCCGGGCTTCCCGCTGCACAATCCACTGGTTGATGTTGCTGAGGGCGAAGTCGAGCACCACCTCTTCGCGGCGCAAATACAGGCGGGTGGTTTCACTATAAGTGCGGTAATAGAACCACACGCCTTCCACCGTGAGCGGTAATACCACGCTCAACAACAACAGCAGCATTAGGCGCCACATCAAACGCCGGCGAAAACGCCGACGGGGGCGCGTGCGGCCTTCGTCGGTCGACGGTTCAGCCGGCGGCAAGGGTTCACCGCCTTCGGGTTCCTCATCGAAAGCCAAATCGGCGAAAGGCTCGTGCTCGCCGGCGGGCATTTCCGAAGGCAGATATTCCTCATCCAAAGGCTCAGAGCCCGGGGCAGGGGGCGTCTCAGGCATACCCATTCACCTCTCGACGGGCGCGGTTACAACTCCCACACTTCCTCACCGGCCAAAATGCGCCGAATTTGCTCGGGGAAGCGGTCCGGGTCCAGGGGTTTGCCGATGAACCCATTGAAACCGGCTTCCCGGGCTTTGCGCATTTGTTCCTGGCTGGCCTCCGCGGTGACGGCAATGACGGGCACATCCTTGAGGCGTTCCGAGGCCCGAATTTTGGCCAGGGCGTCGTAGCCACTCTCATAAGGCAGGCGCAAATCCATCAAAATCAAATCCACGCGGGGCATCTGCTCCGCGAATTCCACCACTTCATAGCCCGAAGTCTTCCATTTCGTTTCGATGCCGATGAAGCCCAACATGCGGGCAATCAAGACGAAATTGGCCACATTATCTTCCACCACCAGGACCAAGGGCTTGTCGTCTTGGGCGCCGGTGGTGGGCGCAGCGGCCTGCGAATTGGCGGCCATAGCATCCCTCCCCTGGCTTTACAGAAAACGGCGCAGCTGGTCGACGAAAGTGTCGACATCGATGGGCTTGGTGATGTAGCCCACGCAACCCGCGTCGCGGCATTTTTGCGGCGTATCGCGCAGCACATCCGCGGTCAGGGCCACCACGGGAATGTCGGCGTAGCGCGGGTCCGAAGTGACCTGCCGGGTGAGGGTGAAGCCGTCGACGCCGGGCAAATGCAGGTCCATCAGAATGACATCCGGATGATGCTGCTGCAACAGGGCCCACATTTGCTCCGCGTTTTCGGCTTCCACCAAAGCAAAGCCCTCGGCCATCAACAGCCGGCGAATGAGCATCCGATTGTCCGCGTTGTCTTCCACATACAGAATGAGCTTTTGGTCCGTCACACCTGTCCCTCTCATAGGTGAAAAGTTGAAGTATACAGCCACAAAGGCCGGGCCTCTACTCGAAGCCCGGTACAGCGGGCATTTCAATCATAGCACAAAAGCGAGGTGACGCCAAACCAAAAAGCTCAGGTGGCGAAACTTTCATGCGCATTTAAGGAAAGCACATCGCGCCACGGCCACGCGGGCCGCCAAAATTTACAAACTTGGAAGAAAAGGCCATCCGCGGCTTGACTTTTGCGCCAAAATGGGTATAGTGATTTACAGCGCGAACGCGCTGCCCACGGACGAACCGAGCACCGAACCGCAAAAGACCGCCCAAAACGCGGGGTCTTTTATTTTTGCCTCTGGAGAGCGGCAAAATGATTCGAGCGCGCGACCTTACCAAATACTACGGCCCTCGTCTGGCCATCGACCATCTCACTTTCGAAACCCGCAAGGGCGAAATCGTGGGCTTCTTGGGGCCCAACGGCGCCGGCAAAACCACCACCATGCGCATCCTCACCGGCTACATGCCCCCCTCCGAAGGCGACGCGTGGATTGCCGACTATCATGTGGTGGACGATTCCCTGGAGGTGCGCCGGCGGGTGGGCTACCTGCCCGAAAACATCGCCCTCTACGATGATATGACCGTGTGGGACTACCTGGCCTTCATGGGCCAGCTGCGCGGCGTGCCCAACCTGGAGCAGCGCATCGCCGAAGTGCTCGAGCGGGTCAACCTGGTGGACCGGGCCGAGAGCTTCATCGGCAGCCTCTCCCGGGGTATGCGCCAGCGGGTCGGCCTGGCCCAGGCCATTTTGCATCAGCCCCAGGTGCTCATCCTCGACGAGCCCACCATCGGCCTGGACCCCGCGCAGCGGGTCGAAGTGCGCGAGCTCATCCGCGAAATCGGCCAGGAGCACACGGTCATGCTCTCGACCCACATTCTCTCCGAGGCTCAAGACCTGTGTGACCGGGTGCTCATCATCAACCAGGGCCGCATTCTGGCCGAAGACACCCCCGAAGAGCTGGAGCTGCGCCTGCGCGGCGCGCAGCGGGTGCGTCTGCAAGTGGGCGGCGAAGCCGGCGCGGCCGGGCTGCAGCCCATCCTGAGCCGCCTGCCCGGCGTGCTGCGGGTGGAAGCCGTGGACGACCAGCACCTGGAGGTGGAACTGGCCCCCGACGCCGCGCCCAGCACCCGCCCGGCCCTGGCCCAGGCCGTGCTCGACGCCGGCTACACCCTGCACGAAATGTGCACCGCCTCCCTGTCGCTGGAAGACATCTTCCTGCAACTCATCCGCGAGGAAGCTGCCTCGGGGCCGGCCCCCGACGCAGCGGCCACGCCCACCGCGAACGAGGAGGCCTGACCCATGCGCGCGATATGGATCATCGCCCGCCGGGAATTCCGGCGCTACTTCACCAGCCCCGTGGGCTATCTGGTGCTCTTCCTGTATTTGTTCATCTTAGGCCTTATCGTCAACAACAGCCTGCAGCAGGCCTACGCGTTCAGCCTCTTCCAGGGCGCGCCCCCGCCCAACAGCGACATCATCATCGGCCCCATGCTCACCCTGCTGGTCTTCTCCATCCCCGCGCTCACCATGCGCCTGCTGGCCGGGGAACAAGCCGCGGGCACCTTAGAGCTGCTGCTCACCGCGCCCGTGCGCGACTGGGAGCTCATCGTGGGCAAATGGCTGGGCGCGTTCCTCTTCGTGCTGGTGCTGCTGGCCTTGACCCTCATCTACCCTCTGGCCCTGCACCTGCTCATCGAGCCCGGCCTGGATTGGGGCCCCGTCATCAGCGGCTATCTGGGGCTGCTGCTGGTGAGCGCCGCGCTGCTGGCCCTGGGCGTGGCCATCTCGGCCATGTTCCGCAACCAGGTGGCCGCCTTCGCCGTCACCCTGGCCGTCTTCCTCTTCCTGTGGATGGTCAGCAGCCTGGCCGGCGCGGGCAACCCCTCCGAGGGCGTGCTGCGTTATCTGGACTTCGGCAACCACTTCTACAACGCCTTCTTCCGCGGGGTCATTGACCTGCAGGGCATTGTCTACTACCTGAGCGTGACCGCGTTCGGCCTGCTCGTCGGCACGGTCATCATCGAAAGCCGGAGGTGGCGCGGATGAACCGGAAAGCATGGCGCACTTGGCTGCCCTGGGTGAGCTTAGGCGTGGCCGTGGTGGCCGCGCTGGTGGCCGCCGGGGCCTATGTGGTGCTGCGGGCCTTCGAGCCCCCGGTGCGCATCGCCCTGGCCGTGGCCTTAGTGGGCCTGGCCACCTTCCTCTATTTGGAACCCCACCGGGTGCGACGCTGGCTCACGGGTCGCGAAGCCCGCTACGGCAGCAACGCGCTGGTCATGTCGTTGGCCTTCGTGGGCATTTTGGCCGCGCTCAACTACCTGGTCACCCTTTACCCCCAACGCTGGGACCTCACCGAGGACCAGCGCAACACCCTGGCCCCCGAAATCCAGGAGCTGCTGGGCCAGCTGGAAACGCCCGTCAAGGCCTATGCCTTCTATTCGGCCAACATCAACCGCGACTTCGCCCGGGAAACTTTGGACAAATTCGTCCAGGCCAGCGACGGCAAATTCACCTATGAATTCGTCGACCCCATCGTCAACCCCACCCTGGCGCAGGAATACGGCGTGACCCGGGACGGCACAGTGGTGCTGGTCATGGGCGAGCGCCGCGAGCAGGTGCCCTTCCTGTCGGATGAAGAAATCGCCAACGCGCTGGCCCGCCTCATGCGCCCCGAGGAGCGGGTGGTCTACTTCATTACCGGCCACGGCGAAGGCGACATCGAAACCTTGGGCGACGCGGGCTATTCCATGCTCAAGGAAGAGCTCACCAACCGCAACTTCACCGTGCGCACCTGGAGCCTGCCCGCGGAAGGCCGCCTGCCCGACGACGCGGATGTGGTGGTGCTGGCCGGGCCCCAGCAGGCCCTCACCCCCGCGGAGCAAAAGGCCCTGGAAGACTACCTGGCCAACGGCGGCAGCGCCATCTTCCTCTTCAACACCTCGGTGGAAGGCGCGGCCGAACCCTCCGCGGACCTGGCCGCGTATCTGGCCCAAAACTGGTTCATCCAGGTCGACGACGATGTGGTGGTCGACACCTCCTCGCCCCAACAGCCCCTCATCGCGGTGGGCATCCCCACCCAGCGCCACCCGGTAACGCAAAACCTGGCCGGGCTGGTGGTGCTCTTCCCTGTGGCGCGCAGCGTGCGCCCCCTGGACGGCGCGCCCGGCACCCTCACGGTGCAGGCCCTGGTGCAAACCAGCGACCGCGCCTGGGGCGAAATGGACCTGACGGCCTTCAACACCTCCACGCCCCAGGGCGCGCAGGTGGCCTTCGACCCCGACACCGACCTGGCCGGGCCCGTGCCCCTGGTGGTGGTGGCCCACGATACCCTCACCAACGCCCGGGTGGTGGTCATTGGCGATGCGGACTTCGTGCGCAACGGCTTCTATCAGGCCTATGGCAACGGCTTGCTGCTGCTGGACGCGGTGGACTGGGCCGCGGGGCAGGAAAACCTGATTTCCATCACGCCCAAGCCGCAAACCCAGCGCTTCCTCAAGCCCATGGCCGGGCAAGGGCTGGCGCTGCTGGCCCTCTCGTCCATCTGCCTGCTGCCTGGCGCGGTGCTCATCGTGGGCGGCGTGGTGTGGTTCCGCCGCCGCATGCGGAGGTGAGCCATGATTCGCCGCAGCACCTGGATGGTGGTCGCTGCCTTCGTGATTCTGGCCGGCGTGGTGTGGTGGGCGCGGGGTCAAAAAACCGGCGCCGAAGCCGCGGCTACGCCCGAAGCGACAGCCACGCCGCTGCCCCGCTTGCTACCCGACCTGGAGCCCGAGCAAGTGGTGCAGGTGATTTTGGAGGAACCGGCCACGGGCCGCCGCCTGGTGCTGGAACGGGTGGCCGCCACCCCGACCCCCGAAGCCACCCCCACCGCGGCGGCCACGCCGTCGGGTTCCCCCACCCCGCCCGAGCCCCAATGGGCCGTGGTGGAGCCCCAGGGCCTCGACGCGCCCGAAGCCTGGCGGGTCAACACCGCAGTGGAGGGGCTGGTCTACGCCCGGGTGCAGGCCGTGCTGCCCCCCGACACCGACCCCGCGGCGTTGGGCCTGGCCGGGCCCGCGCAGCGCATCGAGCTCGTCACCCAGGACGGGCGCAGCCTGGCCGTGTGGATTGGCGTAACCACGCCGCTACAAAACGGTTATTATGTAAAAGTGGAGGGACGCCCCGACATCATGGCCACGGGCCAATATGCCATCCAGTCGCTGTGGGACTTGCTGAACGAGC
>JALSPJ010000230.1 GCA_026985995.1 Anaerolineales bacterium | reverse complement strand
CGTGCTCCATGCTGTTTTTCTTCCGTGTTCATCCGCGGTTTTTCCGTCTTATCCGCGTTTATCCGCGTGCATCCGCGGTTTTATTCCTGGGCGACCAGCCGGGTCGCCCCTACCGTGCTGACCGTTTCCTGCTGTCTTTCTTCCGTGTTTATCCGTGTTTTTCCGTGGTTTTTTCATTTTATCCGCGTTTATCCGCGTGCATCCGCGGTTTTATTCCTGGGCGACCAGCCGGGTCACCCCTACGGTGCGGCTTCACGGCAGCGCCTGGACCTCGAAGCGCAGCCAGGTAACGCGCCACGGCACTACTTGCGGCGACGCAGCCCACAGGCCCACTCGCCCCACAGGATAGTCGGCATCCTGAACCCGGAACACCAGCATGCCTTCCCAATACAAGGCCAGGGTTTCCCCCTGGCACACCACGGCCAGCTGTGAAGGGCCGCCCTGAGCATAGGCCAGGGTAGGCGTGGGTCGGGGCCCGGGATGAGGCGTGGGCGTAGGCGTGGGGGTAGGGGTCGGCGTAGGCGTGGGTGTGGGCGTAGGCGTAGGTGACGGCCCGGGCGTAGGGCTGCTGTCTGGGGTTGGCGACGCGACGGTCGCGGCGGTCACCACGGGCAGCAAGGTCCAGGGCACCAACGGCCAGGCCCGGTCACCATCGTGCTTCCAAAGCGCGGCCTGCTGCGAGCCTTGCACCACAAAGGCGTAAAACGCGCGCGGCCCGCGATAGCGACACACCACCCCCCACACGCCCTGGGCGTTCCACCCCTGCCAGCGGGCCTGGGTGCGAATCAGCACCGAAGCCATGGCTTCCAACGGCGCCAGCACCACCACGCCCCGGCGGCTCTGGGTGAAGCGCAGGGTGTAGGTTCCCCCCGGGCTTTGCGCCGCCTCAACGCCCGGAAACGACGGCAACGGCCACCCGTTGC
Source organism: Anaerolineales bacterium (assembly GCA_026985995.1). GTDB lineage: Bacteria > Chloroflexota > Anaerolineae > Anaerolineales > DRMV01 > JAADEN01. Next base: position 775 of record JALSPJ010000230.1, on the reverse strand, counting down.
GCATCCAATCGTCCTGGCCCCGATATAGCACCTGGCCCTCGGGCAGCCGGGTGGGAGCGGTCTGGACGAGCACTTCGGGACGCGGGGCCCTTGGCCAACGCGCCGGCCAAACGGTGAACCAGGCCAGGGCCAGGCCGCACACCGAAGCCGCGGCCAACACCCCCAGCGCCAACACCACAGCCTGACGCAACGCGGGGTCACTCTTCCCCAACCAAGCAATAACGAGGGCCAACAACAGCGCCAGCCCCAAAGTGCCCAGCAAAGCCGTCCGGGCCCAGGGCTCGATGAGCACCACGAACACCCCGCCGCCCACGACCACCACCAGCAACGCCAAAGGCAGGCTCCACTGCACTAAGGCCGTCAGCAGCGCGCGCAGCAGCCTTCTCATGGGGAACCCTCCGCGAGGCGTTGCCAGCGGGCCCAATCGTCGGGGGTGTCGATATCCCACGATAGGGTGGGGTCGAACCAGGGCAGGGGCTGCCAGCGATGCCGGGCGAACAGGGCCCGGCCGCCCACATCACCCTCCAGGCGCGCCAGGTCGGGGAAGGTGCGACGGTCGAACAGCACAGGCTGGCCCCGGCGTTCGCCCATGATGAGGGGCGCGACGATGGACGGCAGCGCGGCCGCGTGGGCTTCTACCAGGGCCCGGGGCAGGCGGGGGGTGATGGCCGGCTGGTCCGCGGGGAAGAACACCACGGCCTCCGCGGGCGCGGGTTCTGTCAGCACCTGCTGCAACGCAGCGCGCACCGAGGTGGAAAGACCGCCCGACCAGGCC
>JALSPJ010000229.1 GCA_026985995.1 Anaerolineales bacterium | reverse complement strand
TCCAGCTGCGCGGCGAGCCCCCCGCGCATATCATCACCCCCGCGGTGCACCTGCGCCGGGCCGAAGTGGCCCACACTTTCCACGACAAGTTGGGCGTGCCCTATACCGAGGATGTGGCCCGGCTCACCGCCTTCGCCCGGCAGCACCTGCGCCGCGCCTTTCTCAAGGCCGATGTGGGCATCTCGGGCGTCAACTTTGGCGTCGCGGAAACGGGCACCTTAGTGCTGGTCACCAACGAGGGCAACGGGCGCATGGTCACCACCCTGCCCCGGGTGCACATTGCCCTCATGGGCCGGGAACGCCTGGTGGCCACGATAGACGACCTGGCCCTCATGCTCAACCTGCTGCCCCGCTCGGCCACGGGCCAGCGCCTCACCGCCTATGTGAGCCTGCTGCACGGTCCGCGCGCAGCCCCGGACCGCGACGGCCCCGTCGAACGCCACCTCATCATCGTCGACAACGGCCGCGCGGCCCTGGCCCAAACCGGCCTGGCCGACATCCTCACCTGCATTCGCTGCGGCGCGTGCCTCAACGCCTGCCCCGTGTTTCAGGAAATTGGCGGCCATGCGTATGTGGGCGCGCACGGCGAACCCACCCCCTACCCCGGGCCTATGGGCATTGTGGTGTCTGCGGGGTTGTTTGGCGGCGAAACTTTTGGCCCCACTGCGCAGTTGTGCACCCTGTGCGGCATGTGCGGCGAAGTCTGCCCCGTGGGCATTCCCCTGCCCGAGCTGATTTTGCGGGTGCGGGCCGGCGAACCCCAGCCGGACCCGCGCGACGCGCCGCCGCGCCCGCGGGGGGCCACCCCCGGCGTGCAGGCGTTGCTGCGGCTTTACACGGCCCTGGCCCGCCGTCCCCGGGCCTTTCGGGCTGCGGCCGCGGTTTTGCGCCCCCTGGTGCGCGCGGTGGGCCGTTGGGCGGCCGTGCCCTGGGTGCAGGGCGCCGCGGTGCCTCCGCCGGCGTTGCCGCTCGGGGGTTTGGGGGAACCGGCTCCGCCGCGGCCGCGCCCCGCCGCGACCGACGCGGCGGCTACCCGGCCGCCCCAACCGCCGCCCGACCTGCTGCCGCGCTTCGTGGCCGCGGCGCGCGCGGTCGATGCGGAAGTGCAGGTGCTGCCCCTGGCCCAGGCGGCCGACCAGGTGCTCGCCTGGCTGCGGCAGCACAACGCGCGGCAGGTGTTGTGGGGCCTTGAGGCGGCGTGGGCCGAGCCCATCCGGCGGGCGTTGCGGGCTGCCGGGTTCCACCTGCACACCCAACCCCACCCCCAAGCCCAGGCTGGTTTGACCACCGCGCTGCTGGGCATTGCCGAAACGGGCAGCGTGCTGCTGGCCGACGGCCCGAGCCACCCCCTCACCGCTTCGCTGCTGCCGCCGGCCCATGGCGTGCTGTTGCCGGCCTCGGCCCTGGTGCCCGATTTGGCCGCCGCGCTGCGGCACCCGGCCTGGCAACAGGCCCCCGCCGCGGTGCTCATCACCGGGCCTTCGCGCACCGCGGACATCGAAATGACCCTCACCGTGGGCGTACACGGCCCGGGGGTGCTGCACCTTTGGCTTTTGGAGGATGTGTAATCAGGGCGTCGAAGCGGGGGGCGCGTTGAGGAAATTCATGGCCGCCGGCAGGCCCTGTTCCAGCCAGAGCAGCAGGCCCTGCACGGCCCGGTCTACAATCCAGGGCCATTCGGCGCGCTCCTCGGGCGAGAAGGGCCG